>NZ_DASVSI010000175.1:0-118961 GCF_036388155.1 Hymenobacter sp.
GCAGCGAAGCATCTCGCTCGGGGCAGTAATTCAATCGTTGAAAAAGGATTAGTGGTGGCACGCGAGATGCTTCGCTGCGCGCTGCATGACGGGCTTTCCCCCCTTGCCCTCATTCCCTCACTCCCTCCTTCCCCCACTCCCTACAGCGGGGTGGCCCACCAGCCGGCTTCGTTGCTTTGCACCGCTACGCCGCCGGCGGTTTGGTAATATTCTTCCACGCATTCCCGAAAACCGGAGTTGTTGGTGCTGGCAAAGCACACGGCGTGGTCAGCAAGGGGCAGCGGGCCCGTGTGCACCGTAAACACGCTGCCTCGCTCTGCTTTGGTGATGATGAGGTAGGTGGTGTCGCTCAGCTTGTTGGTGGTGGTTTCGAACATCTGCCCGTACGCTTTGTCGGGCGTCACCTCGCCGCGGAGCGACTTGTTGCCGGGCGGATGCTGCAGGACGCCTGCCTGTCCGTTTTTGTCGCAGCTCACCAGCGCCGCCGATGCCAGCACCAGGGCAACACGTGAATATCGTAGAAGTGTACGTCTCATACTAGCAAGTGAAAGTGACCAGAGTACAAACTCATCATTAAGGGGAAACCAGCCGTTAGTGTCCAGCCCCTTCAAGTTTGAGCGTCCAATATAATCCGCTTTTACTTCTATGTTATGCAGAGAACATAATATTATAGAATTCTCGCAGTGGCTAAGGTTCTCCTATGGTCACTGAGCTTTTAATTGCCAGTTGCCTGCGTTCAGGATTCTGCCGGAACCTTGCTTTGCAGAAAGCCCACCAATACTTCCAGCCCTTTATCAAAGTGGCGGTTGTTGGGAATCACGACGTCGGCGTAGTGCTTGTACGGGGCAATGAACTGCTCGTAAGTCGGGGCCACGTGGTGGGTGTAGCGGTACAGCACGTCGGCGAGGTCGTAGCCGCGCTCGTCCCGGTCGCGAATGATGCGGCGATGCAGCTTCACGTGTTCTTGGGCGTCGATGTACACCTTCAAGTCGAGCAGCTTGGCAATCTCCTCGAAGTGAAACACGAAAATGCCTTCCACCACCACAATGGGCGCCGGCCGAAACACCAGTTCTTTGGGCACCGCCGACGCGTTGTTGAAGGTGTATTCTTTGCGGCGTACCTCGTGGCCCTGGCTGATGCGGAGCACGTCTTGGGCATAGGCCGCGGCGTCGATGCTGGCCGGCAAGTCAAAGTTCTCAACCCCCATGTCGTCGCGCATCTGCTTTTCGCGGGGGTGGTAATAATTATCCTGCGAAATGAGGCAAATCTGCTCTTCGGGAAAGGCGGCCAACAGTCGGCGCAAAAACGTGGTTTTGCCAGAGGCGCTGCCGCCGGTAATGCCAATTAGATACGGGGTGTGCATAGCGGGCAAAGATAACGCTTCGCTTAATGAGGAAGGAGAAAGGAAGAATGAGCAACAAAAAAATTGCCGTTGAGTCCAACCATTCCTCGTTCAACCATTCCTCATTCTTCATTCAAAAAGGCGAGCAGTTTCATCACCGCGCGGGCCCGGTGGCTGATGCGGTTTTTCTCGGCGCTAGTCATTTCGGCGAAGGTGCGGCCATCGCCTTCGGCCGGCACAAACACGGGGTCGTACCCGAAGCCCCGCGCCCCGCGCCCGGCTTCGGTAATGTGGCCGTCCACTTCCCCGGCAAACTCGCGCACCGTGCCGTCGGCTTCCGCCAGGGCCACCACCGTGCGGAACCGGGCGCTGCGGTCAGCCGCGCCCGTCAGCTCCTGGAGCAGCTTGGTTACGTTGTCTTCGGCCAGGCGCTGGGGGCCGGCGTAGCGAGCCGAGTACACGCCGGGCGCGCCATTCAGGGCCGTTACTTCCAGGCCGGTATCGTCGGCAAAGCACGCCACGCTGTAGTGTTGCAGTACGTACTCGGCCTTTTGGCGGGCGTTGCCTTCCAGAGTGTCCTGCGTTTCGGGCAGTTCTTCGTGGCAGCCAATGTCGGCCAGGCTCAGCAGCGTGAGGCCAGCAGGCAGAAGCGGGCGTATCTCGGCGAGCTTGTGCTCGTTGTTAGAAGCAAAGCAAAGTTGGGCAATGGCCGGCATGCGGGAATGAGGGGTGAAAGGACGAATGGTGGGGCCGAAAGCCCGGCATGCGGGCTGCCCTAGCGAAACATCGACTTGATGGTGCCCCACGAGCGCTGCACCGCGCTGGGCGTGCCCACCAGCACCGTGAGGTAGCTTTGGTCGCCCTGCGCGCCGCGCACCGTGAGGCGGTAGGTATAGGGGCCGCCGGCTGTCGTGGTGGCCTGGGGAGTGGCGCTGCCGCTGCCAGGCACCGTGCGGTACACGTTGGCATCCATGAACTGGTACCGGCGCTGGCCGTTGGCTGCCACGGTGGCCACCTGGGTAAAGCTGGTTTCAGTGGCCGATTTGCGGGCCAATTCAAAACCCGTGACGTCGGTTTCGGTGCTCACTTCCCAATCCACGCGCACGCTGGTGCCGTTGTAAGAAGCGATGAAGAGCGTGAGCGAAGCCGCGTAGGCGGCCACGCTGCACAGCAGCAGCAGTACCAGGGGGCCAGAGTGGCGGAGTAGACGGCGGATGAGCACAGATTTCAGCACGCGCGACGGCACGGCCCCGAGTGTGGGCCGACTTCAAATGTACGACCTTTTGATAAAGTCAACAATGTGCCCAACGGGTGCTAACGTCGCCCAACGCCCGGAAAATGTTGGCTTGGTGGTTGGGTATTTAGGAGCTAAGCTGTACTTTTGCAGTCCCTTCCGCAAAATCGGCAGGGTTCAACTGGTAAAACCGGCCCCCGATATGAAAAAAGAAACCCATCCCGAGTACCAGGAAGTCGTGTTTCAGGACACTTCCTCGGATTTCAAGTTCATCACCCGCTCCACGATGAAGCCGACCGACACCATTACGATGGAAGACGGCAAGACGTACCCGCTGGTGAAAATTGAAGTGAGCAGTGCTTCGCACCCCTTCTACACCGGCAAAAACATGTTCATCGACACCGCCGGCCGTGTGGAGAAATTCCGCAGCCGCTACGCCAAGAAAGAGCAGAGCAGCGCCAACAAAGAATAGATTTTTGGTTATCAGTTGCTCGTTGTCAGTTACTAGGCTGAAAATAGAGCCGCTAAAAGCTCCCGGTGGCCCAGCTGCCGGGAGCTTTTCTTTTTACGGTAACCGAACTTTGCCGGCGGAGTTGCTTGCGGTCGGAAGCCGTCCCAAACCCGACAACTGACAACTATCAACTGACAACCAACTAGATGCACGTTCTGCTTTTCGACGACCCGGCCATCCGGCCGCATTTGTTGCCCTTCACCTTTACGAGGCCGGTGGCTGCCCTGCGCTGCGGCATTCTCACGCTGGCCGAGAAATGGCAGCACCGGCTGGCGGTGGCGTCGGTGGGCTACCTCACGCAGCCGCATTTGCAGGCCAAATTCCCGGCCGGCGACGTAAGCGGCGCGGCCCTCATCATCAACGGCGCCGTGTGCCCCGATGACTTGCTGGCGCGGCAAGTGCAGGCCTTGCAGCCGGGCCAAGCCTTGTATTACGACGAGCTATTGGTGGCCGCCCACGTGGCCGATGCCTCGCTGGTGGCCGAGCTGATTCAGGACGGCATTCCAGAAACCCGCCAAGTAGCCGAGCCCGTCACGGTCATTGACCGCCCGTGGCAGCTGTTTCTGCGCAACGGCGTGGAAATCCGCCGCGACTTTGCGCTCCTTACCCAAGGGCGTACTTCGCAGCCGGTGAACGACGCGCACACCATTGTGTACGGAGCCGAGAACATCTTCATCGAAGAGGGGGTGAAAATCCGGGCAGCCATTCTCAACGCGGAAAATGGCCCTATTTACCTGGGCAAAAATACCCAGGTGCAGGAAGGGGCCATCTTGAAAGGTCCGCTGGCGTTGTGCGAGGGCTCGCAGGTGAACCCAGGCGCCAAGCTGCGCGGCGACAACACCATTGGCCCGTTTTGCAAGGTGGGCGGCGAAGTGGGCAACAGCATCTTGCTGGGCTATTCCAACAAAGGGCACGATGGCTACCTTGGCAACTCGGTGATTGGCGAGTGGTGCAATCTGGGGGCGGACACCAACACCAGCAACATGAAGAACAACTACGCGTCGGTGAAGCTCTGGAGCCACGTGGCCGGCCGCTTCGTGGACACGGGTCAAACCTTCTGCGGCCTGATGATGGGCGACCATAGCAAGTGCGGCATCAACACCATGTTCAACACGGGCACGGTGGTGGGCGTGGGGGCCAATATTTTTGGGGCGGGCTTGCCGCGCACGTTTGTGCCCAGCTTCAGTTGGGGCGGTGCGGCGGGTTTTGAAACCTTCAAGCTGTCCAAAGTGAACGAAGTGGCCGAGCGAGCAATGGCCCGGCGCAGCGTGGCGTACACTGCCGTAGAGCAAGGCATTATGGAAGCGGTGTTCGAGGCGACGGCCAGAGACCGGGTTTGGGAACGAGAAAAAGCATGAGACCTTAACAATTTTTGGCACGGAGTTGAAAATGAGTAAAAAAGAGTTTCACGGAGGTCTTTGGCGCCCAGCTTCCCGACTCCGTGAAACTCTTTTTACTCTGCCTGTCTCCGTGCGAAATCAATGACGAGAACCTAAACCCAACATGACCTTCGCCGACATTCCCAACCAACTTCCTGTCAAGCGGCTGCTGCGCCAGTCGGTGCAGCGGCAGCACGTGGCGCACGCTCAGTTGTTTCGCGGGCAGGAGGGCGGCGCGGCGCTGGCATTGGCGCTGGCGTATGCGCAGTTTCTGAACTGCGAAGACCGCGCCTTGGATGGGGAAGACAGCTGCGGCCATTGCCCGGCCTGCACCAAGATTGCCAAGCTGGCCCACCCCGACCTGAACTTCATTGTGCCCGTGACCACCACCAAAACGGTGGCCAAGGACGCCGTAAGCAGCAAGTTCATGGCCGAGTGGCGCGCCTTTATGCTCGACAACCCTTACCAAGGCCTCAACGACTGGATGCAGCACATCGGGGCCGAGAACAAGCAGGGCAACATTTCCAAAGACGAGGCCGTGCAAATCCTGAAGCTGGTGTCGTTGAAAGCCTTTGAAGCCCGGTTTAAGATTGTCATCCTCTGGCTGCCCGAGCTGATGCACCCCGCCGCGGCCAACGCCGTGCTCAAGCTGCTGGAAGAGCCGCCGCCCGCCACCATCTTCCTGCTGGTGAGCGTTGCGCCCGAGCAATTGCTGCCCACCATCATCAGCCGGGTGCAACCGGTGGTGGTGCGGCCGTTTTCGGAAGACGACATCACGGCTTACCTGCGCGACGAATACCACGTTCCGGAGGTGAAAGCCCGCCAAGTGGCCCAATTGGCCGAAGGCAGCCTGGGGGCCGCCCTGGCCAGCCGCGACGCCAACGCCGACCACGACTACTTCGAGTTTTTCCGCGACTGGATGCGCCTGTGCTTTAACTACGGCAGCAAGGCGGCCGACATTTTAAAGAAAAGCGAGGAATTTCAGAAGCTGGGCCGCGAAAACCAGAAGGAAATGCTGGCGTATTCACTGGGCTTGGTGCGCAAAGTGTTGCTGTTCGGCATCGACCCGCAATTCGTTCCGCACCTCGCCGCGGGCGAGCAGCAGTTCGTCACGGGCTTTGCCAAATTCGTGACGCCGCGCAACGCCGATTTATTAACCAAAGAGCTGACCGACGCGCACTATCACATCGAACGCAATGCCAACCCGCGCATGGTGTTCGTGGATAGTTCGCTGCGCCTGGGCGGCTTTCTCAGGGTTTGACTGTTGAACGCTGCGGAGTAAAGGGGCGCAGCCGCCAACCCATTCAGCCCGCAGCACAGCGCACTCAAAACGCCCCCTCAAACCGAACCCTCTCCATGACCATTCGCCTCGCCACGCGCGCCAGCCGCCTCGCCCTTTGGCAAACCGAACACGTGGCCAGCCTGCTGCAACGGGCCGGTTTTGCCACCGAAATTGTGCCCATGCAAACCACCGGCGACGCCGTGCAAGACCGGTCGTTGGCCAAAATCGGTTCCAAAGGGGTATTCACCGAAGAGTTGGAACTGAGCTTGCTGCGCGGCGAAACTCATTTGGCCGTGCACTCGGCCAAAGACGTGCAAAGCAGCATTCCGCGCGAGCTGGAACTGCTGGCCTTCCTGGAGCGCGAACAGGTGAACGACGTGGTGCTGAGCTACCACGAAAGCTTTTCCCTCGACAAGCCGGGCATCGTGCTGGGCACCAGCAGCACCCGCCGCAAGGCCCAGCTGCGCCGCTACTACCCCGACGCCACCACGGCCGAGGCCCGCGGCAATCTTCAAACCCGCCTCCGCAAGCTCGAAGAAGGCCAGTTTGATGCGTTGGTGCTGGCGTACGCCGGCGTGCACCGCATGGGCTACGAGCACCTGGTGCGCTACACCCTGCCCGCCGACCGGTTTGTGCCCGCCACCGGCCAAGGCAGCATCGCCGTAGAATGCGCGGCCGCGCTTCCCGAAGACCTCAAAAGCCAGCTCAAAGCGGCGCTCGACCACCCCGCCACCCATACCTGCCTGCTGGCCGAGCGGGCCTTTCTGCACACCATGGAAGGCGGCTGCAGCATCCCGTCGTTTGCCCTGGCAACCTTGCACGGCGGGGAATTGCGCCTGCACGGGGGCCTCATCAGCTTGAGCGGCGAGGAGTACGTGGAGGAAATTCAAGCCGTGCCTGCCGCGGGCGATGCCCACGCTTTGGGCGTGTCCGTGGCCGATGCCGTGCTGGCCCGGGGAGGGCGCGAAATCCTGGCGAGCATCCGCGAGCACCGCGGGTAGCCGCGCCGCAAGCGCCGTGGAGGGCTTGTGCAGCCTATTTTTGCCCTTGTTCGCACTTTCAATTGTTACCTATGACTTCCAGAATTCGTGAAATTGGGTTGTGGCTGCTGCTGTTGCTGTGGGTGGCCGGGCCTGCCGCCGCGGCCGAAAAACCGCGCAAGTCTCCCAAGCCCAGCAGCAAAGACGAAGTAGTTACGCTCACGACCCCGCAAGGCGTCATCCGGTTGATTTTGTTCGATGACACCCCGCGGCACAAGGAGAACTTTCTAAAAAAGGCCAAGAGTGGTTTTTACGACGGCACCACTTTCCATCGGGTAATCCCGAATTTCATGATTCAGGGCGGCGACGCCAATTCCAAAGACTCCGACCCCAGCAACGACGGCTTGGGCAATCCGAACGATGCCACCATCCCGGCCGAGCTGGCTCCCGGCCACCAGCACAACTACGGCGCCCTGGCGGCGGCCCGCCAAGGCGACTACATCAACCCCAACCGGTCTAGCAGCATCACGCAGTTTTACCTGGTGCAAAACCACGACGGCACCCACTTCCTCGACGGCCAGTACACGGTCTTTGGGCAGGTAATTCAGGGGCTGGACGTCATCGACAAAATCGCCAACCTGCCCCGCGACGGCCGCGACCGTCCCACCGCCGACAGCAAAATGACCATGAAAGTGGAAAAGCTGAAGCGCAAAAAAATCACTAAGGACTACGGCTATACCTACCCGGCGCCAACGCCCCGGGTCAATTAGACGCCCGTGAGAATTCTCGTCACTGGTTCCAACGGTCTTTTGGGCCAAAAGCTGGTTGAACTGCTGCGGCAGCAGCCAGAAGTAGAGCTGGTGGCCACCTCCCGCGGCGCCAACAAGCTGGCAGACCTCTACCCCGACTTGCACTTTGCGCCGCTGGACGTCGCGGATGCTGCGCAGGTGCAGCGCGTGCTGGCACAAGTGCGCCCCACCCACGTCGTCCACACCGCGGCCATGACCAATGTGGACGAGTGCGAACTGAACCGCGACGACTGCTGGCGGCAAAACGTGACAGCCGTGGAACACCTCGTGGGGGCATGCGCCGCCCTCGACATCCACCTGACTCACTTGAGCACTGATTTCATCTTCAGCGGCGAGCACGGGCCGCTGGCCGAAGAAGCGGTGCCCGGCCCGGTCAATTTTTATGGCGAAAGCAAGCTGGCCGCCGAGCAGTTGGTCCTAGCCAGCCCCGGCCGCTGGGCCATTGCCCGCACGGTGCTGGTGTACGGCGTGGCCCACAATTACGGCCGCACCAATCTGGTGCTGTGGGTGCGCGACTCGCTGCGCGCTGGCAAGCCCATCAAAGTAGTGGCCGACCAATGGCGCACCCCCACGCTGGCCGAAGACTTGGCCCAGGGGTGCTGGCTGATTGCCCGGCACAGCGCCCAGGGGCTGTATCACATCAGCAGCGACGAGTTGCTCACGCCCCACGCCATGGCCTTGCGCGTGGCCGACTATTTTGGGCTCGACAAAAGCCTGATTGAAAAAGTAGACGCCAGCACCTTTTCCCAACCCGCGCGGCGCCCCGTCCGCACGGGCTTCATCATCGACAAAGCCCGGCGGGAACTGGGCTATTGCCCCCGCACCTTTGACGAAGGAATTGGCATTGTGGGGGCCCAAAGCCTTGGCCATTAGCCAAAAAAAACCCGCCGGGGTAGACGGCGGGTTTAAACTCAACAGGGGTAGCCGGTGAGCAGTAGAAGTAGGGTGAGAGTGAGGTTAAAGCTCGATAGAACGGTAATTGGTTGGCGATTAACGATTGCGCGTTAAGGCAAAAAGCTGGACGGTAGAAAGGGAGTACTTAAGATTGGGGCCACACACCCACCAGCAGGCCACCCACCAGCACGGCGGTGCGACCCAGCAAAGCAGCTTCGCCCAACGCACGCGGCACAACCATGCCGTCGGGAGTAACAAAATCAATACCCACGGAAATGGGACGGGCCAATCGGCTCGGGGTTTTAGGCTGTCTGGGGCTGGTTAAAGACGGGTAAATGAGCAAATACATAACGACTAACTGGAGGGTAGAGGAGGAGAGAGGCTGGCCAAGAGTCCTTATAATTGGCTCTAAGGCAATACAATGTTACTGGAGCATATTGCCTAAAAAAAGGACAGAACGCTTTTGAATGAGACATGAGAAATTGGACAGCATTACAAGAAAATCACAAGTTTTTGCCGGAAAATAATCACACCAACGGCATGTAGTATTTCTACAAATCACTGATAGGTATTGATAAGCAATTAGTTGTGTTTGCTGCTCTTGGGGCATGGCCGGTCGCCGGTTCTCGAAAAAAACCGTCGTTTGTGACATCGGACTCTTCAATGAAAGGACGAGCTTTCACCAAAAAAAGGCTTCTTCTTTTGGCCGTAAATAGACGCTATCCATCGTCTTTATTCTTACTTCTAGCTAAAATTGTAAGAGACAATATGCTGGTAGATAGGCAAATGACTGGAAATAAGAATGCCCACCAAGCCGAAGGCTCGCTCCGGACAGTGCCTAGCAAATAGCCCCAACTGGCTACGTTAGGCGGCAGGCCAATGCCCAAGAAGGACAAGGTGCTTTCCAGCCCCAAAAGGACCGCTATGCTAAGGGGAAAGGCCGTTCGCAACGGCTGGATGGCGTGGGGCAAAGCGTGAAATAACCACACCCGGCGGGCCGGAATGCCAGCAGCTTGCGCAGCTTCGACAAAAGGCAGGGCGCGAACCCGCAGCATCTGAGCGCGCACGAGCCGCGCCGGGTGTGCCCAAGCGGTGAACGCCAAAAGGACCAGTAAACTAGACATCGAAAGCCCTGCCCCGGCCGCAATACTAACCACCAGCACCAAGCGCGGGATGGTGTCGAGTGCGGTAGCCATTCCCATCACCGCCGAATCGAGCGGTACCGACCATGCCGGTGAAGGACGCTTACTGAAGCGGGCCAGCAGCCACCCACCCGCGCCGACAGCACCCAGCGCCAGCCCAACCACTGGCCAGGGCAGTTGCAGCCCCCACCACAAGCTTCCCAGCAGCAGGAGCCAAAGGGGGACAGGCAGCCGAAAAGCGTTGCCCCAAAAGCCTGCGCTGCCGCCGGCCAAGGCGCCAAGTGCGGCGGCTAGTACGGCGCCGGGCACGGTAAGCAGGACGGCCGTGCGGGCGCCGAATACCAGTAAGCTCAATACGTCACGGCCTTGAGGGTCGGTGCCCAGCCAATGCCCGCCAGGCTGGAAAGGTGGCTGCGCGATGTGCGCCAAGTCGGGTACCGAGGCAGCAAACGGCAACGGCAAGACACCGGCAGCCGCGGCTACCACCACTAATACAACCAGCCAAAGAGCAGCCAGCCTTCGGGGCCAGGAAGTCGGAATAACGGTTACGATTGCCACCTGATGCGGGGGTCGAGCCACCAATAGAAAAAATCGGCCAGCGCCAGGGCCAGCAGCCGAGCGGCGCCGGTGATAAGCACTCCGCCCACCAGCATGTGGTAATCGCGCGAGGCCGCGGCTTCGGCCAGCAGCCGTCCCATGCCCGGCAACGCAAAGATTACCTCCACCACCACTGCCCCGGCCACCAACGAGGGCAGCAGCTCGGCGAGTTGGGTAAAAGTGGGCAAGAGGGCATTGCGCAGGGCGTGATGCCGGACCACGGCCCCTTCGGCCAAGCCCTTGGCGCGGGCCGTGGTGGCGTAGTCGGCGCCTAGTTCCTGCGTTAGTGCCGCATCGAGTTGCAGCGTCAGTTCGGGCAGTGCCGTGAGCGTGAGCGCGAAGATGGGCAAGGCCATGTGCATGGCGTAGGTACCCACCCGCTCCCAACTGCCGGCTTCCACGTCGGAGGGTTGGTCGAGCCCGTACGCAGGAAACCACTCCAGCACGTCCGGATTGGCAAAGACGAGCAACAGGGCCAGCGCGACCACAAAAAGGGGAAGCCCGTGCACGGCGGCCAAAAATGCGCGCACCGGGCCTTGCCAGCGCGATTTTACAGAGAGGCGTTGGGCCAGGGCCAGGGCAGTCAGCACCGCCAACAAAGCCGCCGTGCCGGTGAGGGGCAAGGTGAAGGACAAGGCGTCGCGCAAACGGGAGAGCACGGGTTGACCCGTGCGGAAAGAGGTTCCCCAATTGCCCCGCAGCAGTCCACTCAGCCACCGGTGGTACTGATTGGCCGCCCCATTCCAGTGCCACCCCGCCGAAGTAATGCCCGAGCGCGGGCTGCGGCTAGCATAGAACAGCGGCAAATTCAATCCCAGTCGTTGGCTGATGGATGCTTCGGTGGCCCGGTTGCCGATGGTGGGCGTTGCATTGCCAGTGGTGCCCAGCTCCGCGGCATCGGGCATGGCCACCTGCACCGCGGCCGCAGCATCGCGGTGGCTCAGCAAAAAGACGATGGATGCCAAGGCCCACACGGCCAGCGCCGTTCGGACCAGGCGCCAGAATAACAGTTGTGCCATCAACTACGGTTGAGGTGGGGCATCGGCGACGCGTTCGGCCTCCGTGATGACGTAACCGGGCTTCAGGCTGGTGATTTGCAGGCCCTTGATGCGACGATTGACCGCCACGCGGTTCGACACAAAGAACAGCGGAACCAGCGGTGCTTCTTGCTGCAGCAAAGCCTGAAAGCGACGCAGGAGCTTGGCGCGTTCGGTTTCATTGGCGGCCTTGTTAATGGCCGTAACAAGTTGGTCAACGGCTGGCGAGCTAAAGCCCAAGGTATTGCCCGCCCCTTGCGAGTGAAATAAAGGCATGAAGTTGAACATGAACGGGTTGCCTCTCAGCATGCGCACGTATACGTCAAAGTCGCCCGCTTGCGCGGCCGCGGTGAAAGCGACCGATTCGGTGGGTTGGAGCGTGATGGGAATCCCAATTTGGGCTGCCGCTGCTTGGAACTGCAGCGCCACTGTGGCAAAGGCCGACTCGTCGGTTCGGTACCGGACCGTGAGCCGCAGTTGCTGCTGCGGCCCGGGGGCCAGTTGGCGCCGCCAGGTGGTTTCGGGACCTGTGCGCTGCCACCCGGCTTGGCGCAACAACTTCGTTGCGGCGTCGGGGTCGAACGGAATCAGGGCGAGGCTGTCGTTATAATTAGCGCGGTCGATGGGGCTGATGATGCTCGCGGTGCGTATGCCTTGGCCCATCTGGGTAGCTCGCAGCAGGCCCGCGGCGTCGAAGCAGCGGGCTAGGGCCTGGCGAGTGAGCTGGTCGGCCAGCGCCGGGCGGCGGTTGTTGAAGCCCGCCATCACCACGTCGAAAGACGGCGTCGAATAAAAATTTAGGCTTTTCGGACCAGTGGCGGACGCGCGCAGTCGGGCAAACTCGCGGGCTGGCATTTGCGGGTACACGTCCACATCGCCCCGTTGCAGGGCCAGCGTGGCGGTGGCGGCATCCGGAATAATGACGTAATCAAGCTGTTTGGGCCGGGCGCGCAACACCGCAGGAGCGGCCGGATGCAGTTGGTCGGCCCACCAGCGAGGCTTGCGCCGAAAGCGGAGGTACCGGTCTTTCTCCCATCTAATCAATTGGTAGGGCCCACAGCCTGCCACTTTGCTCGCCGACGGCCCCGTCGCCACGGCTCGGTAGCGTTGAACCACGGCCTGTGCTTCCGAATCCAGCGTGGGCGCGGGCTCGTGCTGCAAGGCGGCCAGCGTGTAGCGGCGCAGGAGGCCGCGGGGGTCCAGGTTGGCTTCGGAGAGGATAAAAAAGTCGCCCGAGGTGCGGGCGTACTCCACTGCCTGCCCGCGGCATACGATGGTGAAATCCCGCGGGGACGTGGGGCTTGCCTGCACGGCTTGGATGAAACGATACCGACTGCGCAGCATTTCGTTCGGCATGCCCGGGCAAAACATCAGCTTGAGTGTGAAGGCCACGTCGGTGGCCAGCACCGGCTGGCCGGTATCCCAGGCCGCCAGCGGCCGAATGCGGTAGCCCAAGCGGGTAAGCGAGTCTCCCACAAGCTGGACCGAAGGCAGCGACTCGGCCAGGGCGGGAGCAATGCGGTTGGTCGATGCTTCTGGTTGGAGTAGGCTAACGTGTAGCAAACTACTTGCATCGATGGCTGCTTGGTTGGCGAGCAGCAAGGGGTCCAGCGCTTCAGGGTCGCGGGCCCACAGTATTCGAATGGCGTCGTTCTGGGCTCGTTTCTTACCGCAACTGCATACTAGCAAGAGTATTGCGGCGCAAACGAGAATGCTAACGGAAAGGCGCTGCTTCACGCGGTACACTAGCCTATTACAACCCCGCTACAGAGGAGGAGCAATATAGGCACGAAACAGCACGAATTCATTTACGCGGCGATGTCACCGCCCCAGCCGCCGATGCCTCCCAGTGCTGCTACATCACCACCCCAGCCACCGATGCCACCGGCTGCGGCAATGTCGCCACCCCACCCGCCGATACCACCAGCTACCGCGATGTCGCCGCCCCAGCCGCCGATACCACCAGCTGCGGCAATATCACCGCCCCAGCCGCCAATGCCGCCAGCTACCGCGATGTCGCCGCCCCAACCACCAATGCCTCCCAGTGCGGCGATGTCGCCGCCCCAACCACCAATGCCTCCTGCTACGGCGGCGTGTGCTTCGGTGCTAACGGCTGCAGATGGCGAAACCGAAGTAGCTTGGGTTGCGCTCGAAGTGAAGCTAGAGAATTGAAACAGGGCGATGGCGAGGAATTGCAGCACGGTGGTTATGGGTTAAAAAGGTGTGTCAGATATTTGAGTGACACAAAGTTGACGCCTCCCAGAGCCGCATAAAAGGACACTATTCCTCTAAAGCTGACTTGTGTATAACTAATATAAAAAATAATTATAAAAAGAAAAAAATTAAATTTTAGCCTGGTAACATCCAAATGAGCTCCTGCTTAATCTACTTTCAGAAAAAATGTTCAATTTGTGACGTCAATGGCTTAAAAAGAGTTTAAAATTTCACAATACAAAGATTGAAGGGATAAGAGCAACATAAAAAGGAAAGAATTCGTGTTTTTGTGACATGGGTTTTATGCCGGTAAAATTTACAAAAACACTGAATCTGCGCTTGTAAAGCATTTTTATCATGAATGAAATTGCAAATTTGGCGCGAATTGTGACATCCAGAAGTCTGTCTTCTTTGCCAGTGCTGGACTTGCGAAGCCGTCAAACGAACAAAGAGAACCAGTTTGTGGCCGCTCTAACGGAAGCGCCGGAAGCCACCCAGCTGCAGGTGGTAAAAGCACTCTACGGCAAAGCCACTGCGGCAAACATGCGGGCGTTGCAGAAGCTTCAGTCGCGGGTACGAAGCAAACTGCTCAACCAACTCTACTTTCTTGACCATTCGGACCCGCGCCATTTGGTATCGCGCCGCTACGAATTGGAATGCTTGGATTTGCTACACAAGGTAAGCATTCTGTACGCCGAGCGAGAGTATAAAATGTCGGAGCATTTGCTGCAGCGCTGCCTGCGCATGGCCGAAACCGGCGAGTTTACGCAGTACGCAGTGCAGAGCGCACGCATGCTGCGCAATTTATACGCCGAACAGCGCCAGCCAATTCAATATAAAAAAATAACAAAAGTGCTGGCCAAGCACCAGCAGGTGCTGGCTTGGGAAGACGAAGCCGAGCAACTCTACACCGATACGCAGCTGGCCCTAAGCGGCACCGTGGCCGCCCGGCGGGCCGTGTTGAGCGTGTTGCCCGACCGCATTGTCCAATTGGAAGCCTTGCATCGACGCGCCAAAAGCTTTGGCACCTACAACGCCGTGTACCGGGCGCGGCTGGCGTACGAAGAGCTGCAGGGCAATTACCAGGAGATGATTAGGGTGACGGCTGCGGCTTCGCGCCGGCTACGCGACGGCAAGCTCAACGCCCGCCGGTTCGACATTCGCTTTAACCACTTCGTCAGCATCTACGCGTATTTGCGCAGCCGGCAGCCGGTGCAGGGGCTGCGCTTGGCCGAGGAGTACAACCGCGACTTCCACCCCTCGTCCAGCAACTGGTTCTACTTTCAGGAGCACCACGTGCTGCTGGCCCTGCACGCCCAGCAGTACGAGCGGGCGCAGCAGCTAATGGTTGTCATCACGCAAAATCCCGCTTACCTCATTCAGCGGGAGGCGGCTTTGCAGCGCTGGGACTTGTACAAAGGCTACATCGATTTTGTGTTGCCGCCGCAGCGGGTAACCACCGCGCGGCAGAAGCAGCTGGCCCAAATGGTGCTGCAGCTGCCCGAATACAGCCGCGACAAGCGCGGCCACAACGTGGCCATCCTGGTGCTGCAGCTGCTGTACTTCCTGCGCGAGCGCAACCTGGAGGCCGTGCTCCTGCGGCTGGAACGGCTGCGGAAGTACCAGCAGCGCCATCTCTACGAACCCACGACGCTGCGCAGCCGCTTGTTTTTGCGCCTGCTGCAGCTCATCGTCGAGAAAAATTTCGACGCGCCGCAGGCCGCCGAGCGCGGCAAAACCCTGCTGCAGCAACTGCGCGACACGCCGCCTCCCGGCAACGCCTTTGCCGAAGTCGAGATTATTCCCTACGAGCACCTGTGGGAGATTGTGCTGGGCCTGCTGCGCGAGGGCCCTCCCATTATAAATGATATGGGAGCCTAAAAAGCAACCGGGCCCCGACGCGACCAGCGCCGGGGCCCGGTTGCTGAAAGCCCGAGCGGTTTATGGCTCCACGACTACTTCACGCGTCACGCAGTGGCTGCCGATGCAGGCCGCCGAACCGTAGCCGCGCATGCTAAAGCGCACCGAGTAAGTGCCCGCGCGGCGAAACACGTGCTGGGCGGTGCGGCCCTGGGCCACCGCGCCGTCGCGAAAATCCCAAATGAGCTGCACGTTCTGGCAGGTAAGCAGCTGGGCATCGGGGGCGGCAAAGGCCACGGGCTGCCCCACGCGCACGCGGCTGGGCTGGGCCGTGAAATCCACCACGTCTTGCTGCACAAGATTGACGGGAATGTATTTCTGGCCGCGCCGCACCTCGCCGGTTTTGTCGTCGACCACGTCGAGCTGCACCACGTAGTTTTTGCGCTCCTTGTAACAATGCGTAATGGTGGGGCCCGTGAGGGTGGTGCCATCGCCCATGAGCCAGCGGTAGGTGAGGGGCCCGGCGGCGGGGTCAATAGAGGCGCGTCCGTCGAGGTCGACGCACATCATCAGGGGCAACGGGGGGCCGCACCGCACGCTGGTGGTGTCGCCGGCTTGCTGACCGCGGGCCGTGGTGCCTGCCCCAGCCACCAGCAGCACCGCAAGCAGGAAAAATTTGCCGCGAAGCGGGGCATCAACGAAACGCATACGGTGGAAGGGAATCTTTACGAGAAAGCGGATGGGGCACGGCGGGCGCTACGGGGCCGGGCTAGAACTTATTGAGCCGCTGCAGCACGTCGCGCAGGTAGGTTTGGCCCACGGAAATGTGTTTGCCGTCCACCAATACCGTGTTGTCTTCCAGGGCTTGGATGCGGTTGATGTTGACGATGAACGAGCGGTGGACGCGCACGAACCGGCTGCTGGGGAATTTCTCTTCTACGGCTTTCATCGTGCTATACACAATGAGTTTGCTCTGGCCCGTGACGATGTGCACGTAGTCGCCCAACGCCTCCACGTAGCGCACCTCGTCGAAACCGACGCGCACCAGCTTGTTGTCGACTTTCACGAAGGTGAACTCCGCGCCGGGCGAAGAGGCCTCGATGGCATCGGAGCCGGCCGTAGGCTGGCGTTGGGCTGCTTCGAGGGCTTTTTGGGAAGCTTGCAAAAAGCGCGGGTAGCTCACCGGCTTCACCAAATAGTCTACCACGGCTTGCTCGAAGGCTTGCACGGCGTACTCCTTGCTGCTGGTGATGAGCACGACCAAGGGCGGGTGTTGCAGGGTGCGCAGCAGGTCGATGCCCGACATCAGAGGCATTTCTACGTCCAGAAACAGCAGGTCAACGGGCTGGGTGCGGAGAGATTCGGCCGCTTCGACGGGGTTGTTGAAACTGCCGGTTGCGGTTAGAAAAGGCGTATTGGCAATGCAATTGAGCACAACTTGCACCGAAAGAGGGTCGTCGTCGACCACCAGGCAGCGCAGGGGAGATGTAGACATAGGTGGGAATACTGTTTTAGGCTGACGAATGTAGCTTCTACGGTTGGGTTATCAAGCGGTGGTGCGGGCTTCGAGCTGCGGATACAGCTCGGCCAGCTGCTGGCGGATGCTGGCCACCAACGGCTCGCAATACGGGCAGGCGGGGTGGCGGGCGGCGCGCTCCAGCTCGTCGAGCTGGGTATGAAGCACCGGCACGCCGAAATACGCCACCTGGCCCTTCAGCTTGTGGGCGGCCCGGGCCAGGCCCGGCGGGTCCTGCGGGCAGGTAGAAACCAATAAGGCCTCCATGGCCGGTGCTTCCTTGAGGAAGGTGGCCACAATCTGGCGCAGAAAGCCTTCGTTGCCGCCCGACAGCTCTTCAAGCAACCGCCAGTCGGGCCGGATTTTTGGGGCGGCAGAGTAGGAAGGTAGCAGGGCGGGAGGAAGAGCGGTGCCGTCTAGTGCAACGGCCGCTTGTTTCTGGGTTGCGGCGCCTTCATGCCCCGAAACATCCCGACCGGTATAATAAGCCAAGCGGGCGTACAGCACGGCTGGCTCGAAGGGCTTGGCCAGGGTATCGTTCATGCCGGCCGCCAGGGCCAGGGCCCGGTCTTCGGGAAGGACCGAGGCGGTGAGGCCAATGATGGGGAACTGCTCGGGGTCGGGGAAGCGCTGGCGCAGCTGGCGGGCGGCTTCGTAGCCGTCCATCTCGGGCATCTGCACGTCCATCAACACGGCGTCGAAAGGCACCGCGCCCGCGGCGGTGGCGGCCTCCACGGCCAAGCGGCCATTTTCGGCAATGACGACCTGCACGTTCCAAGCCTGCAGCGTTTTGCGGGCCACCAGCTGGTTGAGGGCGTTGTCTTCGGCCACCAGCACGCGCAGGGCCGGCTCGAAGGGTGCCAGCAGGCCCGCGTGGGCTTCGGGCTGGGCCGCGGCGGGGTCGGCTACTTCGTAAACCAGCTGGAAGAAAAACTCAGAGCCGCGGCCTTCCTCGCTGGTCACGCCCAGTTGGCCCCCGTGCAGCTGCACCAGGTTGCGGGCAATGCTCAAGCCCAGGCCGGTGCCGCCAAACTCGCGCGTAGTGGAGGTATTGGCCTGCGAGAAGTCTTCAAAAATGGCTCCCAGCTTGTCCTGCGGAATGCCAATGCCGGTGTCGCGCACCGCAAAACGGAGGGCCACACGAGAAGCAACGGAGGGTGTATCCGCGCCATCGTCGGCCAGCGCCACGCTTACCGTGACGCCGCCCTGGCGGGTGAACTTAATGGCGTTGCCCACCAGGTTCACCAATATCTGATTGAGCCGGACGGGGTCGCCCAGCACGGCGGCTGGCACGCCCGGCGCTACCTCCACATGCAGAAACAGCCCCTTGCTTTCGGTGGCGAACTTGAACATGGCCCCGAGCCGGCGCACGGCTTCGGGCAGCCGGAAAGGCACTTGCTCCAGCGACAGCTTGCCGGCCTCCATCTTGGAGCTGTCGAGGATGTCGTTGATGATGACCAGCAGGTTTTGCGACGACGACTCGATGGCCGTGAGGTATTCGCCCTGCTCGGTGGTGGGCCGGGTGGCTTGCAGCAAGTTGGTGAGGCCGATGACGGCGTTCATCGGGGTACGAATTTCGTGGCTCATATTGGCCAGAAACTGCGCCTTGGCCTTGCGCGACGCCTCGGCCGCGTCGCGTGCCACCACCAGGTCGGCGTTGATGTCCTCGATGTGGGCTTTCTGCTGGCGCAGCTCGGCGGTGCGCTCTTCCACGGTGCGCTCAAGCACCAGCTGGGTTTCCCGCAGGGCCCGCTCCCGGTACCGCACTATGCCCAGCACCAGCCCACCCGCGCCAAGCATCACCAGCCCCGCAAACCACCACGTGCGCCAAAACGGCGTGGCAATGCCAAACCGCGCCGCCGCCACGGGGCTCCAAGGCCCGGCCATTCCCCGCCGCACCCGCACTTCCAGCGTATAACGCCCCGCGTCGAGCCCCGGAAACTGGGCTTCGGGCGAGAGGCTGGGGCGGCTCCACGCATCCGATAGGCCCCGCAGCCGGTGTTGGTATTCCAAAGGTTCGCCGCTGGCGGCCAAGCTCAAGCCCTCAAAATCGAAGCTCACCCGGTGGCGCGTCGCCGATAATTCGCCCAAGCCCGTTACCGGGCGCGGGGCGCCGTCGACTTCGGCCGCTGCCAGCACCAAGCCGGGCGGCAATTGCCGGGTCCGCGCCAGAGCTTCCCGCACATCGATGCGCACCAAGCCGGCGCGGGTGGCGGCCCACGCGGCGGGCCGGCTGCCCGAGGCAAGGGCCAAGGGCCCGCGGCTGTCGCGCACCAGGGTATCGGTGGCCGCGGCCAAGGGGGTGAAAGTGCCCGCTTTGGCGTCGAACAAGGTGAGGCCTTGCAAGTGCGAAAGCAGCAGCCACCGGCCGGCATCGGCAATTCCTACCAGCCGCGGCAGGGCCAGCAGGCCATACACAAAGTTGGGGGAAGGGCTGTGGTCGGCCCCATAATGACGCCAGGAGTTGCCCGTGAGGCAATACAGGCCCTGCCCTTCGGTGCCCACCCACACGCGGCCCGCGGCGTCTTCGGCAAAACTGCTGACGGACACCCCGGTGCTGCTGAGCCGATAATAGGCAAACTGCTGGCTGGCGGGAGAATAGGCGGCCAGGCCCGTGCCGTGGGTGCCCACCCACACCCGGCCCCGGCCGTCGGCCAGCAGCGCATAGATGGTGTTGTGCAGCAGCCCTTCGGCCGTGGTGAAGTGGCGCACGGGCAAGGTAGTGTCGGCAGGCAGTTGGTAGAGGCCGTCGGCGGCGGTGCCCACCCACAAGCCGCTGCCGGCCGAGTAGGCCAGGGCCGTGATGTCGAGAGCAGCTGGCAATTCGCGTACGCGCCGGGCGGCTTGGCGCAGCGGGTACTGCCACAGGCCCTCGCCGGCCGTGCCGGCCCAGTACCCCCGCCCACCGGGCTGCGCCAGCACGGCCCGAACGGGCACCGTCGGTCCGCGGCTGGGCAGTTTTCCGGGTTTGCCCTTGGCGTCAGCAGTTTGCAGGCCTGCTGCGGTGCCCACCACCAGGCTGCCGCGCGGGCCGGGGCACAAGGCCAGGGGCGCTGCGCCACCCACCGGCGTGGGGTACCGCTGCAAGTGCCGGTCCGAATGCCGCCACAGGCCCTGGCCGGCCGTGCCCAGCCAGGTGTTGCCTTCCCGGTCTTCGAGCAGGCAAATGGGCACCACGCTGCTGGGCAAGCGCAGCTGGTAGCGCCGCAGGTAGCGGCCAATGGCGGCCGTGTCGACCGGGGGCGGGCCGTCGGTGGCCAGCCGCAGGCCGGCTGGCGCCGTGGCCCGGTCGGTGGCCTCAAACGGCCCGGTGGGCTGCTTGCGAACCGAAATTCCGCCCAAATAATGCCCCACCCACAGCCGGCCGCTGGCCGAGTCTTCGCGCAAGGACACCACGAAATCTTCGGCCAGGCCGTCGGTTTTGGTGAAGGTCACAAAGCGGTTGCCGTCGTAGCGCAGCAGGCCCTCGCCGGTGCCCAGCCAGAGGTAACCCTGCCGGTCTTGCAGCAGGGCGTAGATGAACGTGGGGCGCAATCCTTCGGCTGGCCCAAACTGGCGCACAAATGCCTGCTGCGCACTGGCCAGCCGCGTGAGCAGCACCAGGGCCACCCACAACATCAGGCCCGCGTGCCGGGCGCGAAAAAAGGACACGATTACTTTCAAACAGCAAAGGCAAGCCACCCGGCGTGCTACTCAATTGGACCTACAAGGTAAACGGCTGCCCGCCAACTCACCGGTTGGCAAAGTGCAAGCCTGCCTTCAGATAAGCCTGCTACGGGTGGCTTTCTACTTGGCAGTCACCTCGAACTCGGTGCGACGGTTGAGCTGGCGGCCGGCTTTGGTGGCGTTGGGGGCCACGGGCTTGGTCTCGCCGTAGCCGGCGGCCGTGAGGCGGGCAGCCGCAATGCCGTGCTGCGTGAGATAGGTCACCACAGCTTGGGCCCGACGCTGGCTCAAGTCTTGGTTTTTGGCGTCCTCGCC
The DNA here is from genome assembly GCF_036388155.1 of Hymenobacter sp. Classification (NCBI taxonomy): domain Bacteria; kingdom Pseudomonadati; phylum Bacteroidota; class Cytophagia; order Cytophagales; family Hymenobacteraceae; genus Hymenobacter; species Hymenobacter sp. Next base: position 20,779 of record NZ_DASVSI010000175.1, read on the forward strand.
CACGTTGTCGGTGTGGCCGGCCATTTCCAGCTTCAGGGCGGGCGTTTCGGTCAGCAGCTTTTGCAGGCGCTCCAGCTCGGCGGTGCTTTCGGGGCGCAGGGTGGCTTTGCCGGTGTCGAAGAAAATGTTGCGCAGCACAATGGTGGTGCCCACTTCCAGCCGCTTCATGGCCACGTCTTTCACCACTTCGGCGTAGGCCGCGCCGGCGGGCAGGTCGAAGTTTTCGGAGTGGAAAAGGTAGCCGTCTTGTCGCACCACAATGCCGTAGTTGGTGCCCGAGGGCAAGCTCACCAGGTACTTGCCCGAAGTGGCGTTGCTGCGGAAGGTGGCAATGGTCTGGCCGCTGGTGTTGTCGATGAGGTCGATGGCGGCGTCGAGCGGCTGCTTGGTGGCGTCGTCGGTCACGGTGCCTTTGAGGATGGTGACCTGGGCCGTGGCCACCGCCACGGCGGGGGCCAGCACCGTTTGCTTTACCGGGGCCAGGCGCGAGGCCAGCAGTTGGTCTTCTTCGTTCAGCAGCGGCTGTTTTTCGGGACCCAGAAAGGTGATGCGGTAAATGTCTTTGGCCCCAAGGCCGCCGGGCCGGTCGCTGGAGTAGTAGCCGTGCCGCCCCGAGGCCGACGTCACGAAAAACACGTCATCGTCGGGCGTATTGATGGGCCAGCCCAGGTTCTCAGGCGTGCTCCATTTGCCGTTTTCAAACACCGATTTGAAGATGTCATATCCGCCCATGGAGTTGTGCCCTTCCGAAGAAAAGTACAGCGTTTTGCCATCGGGAGCCATAAAAGCGCCTTCCTCCCCGTATGCCGTGTTGATGGTGGAGCCCAGGTTAACGGGCGGGGCCTTGCTTTCCATTTCCACCTTGTAAATGTCCGACCCACCCAGGCCGCCCTCGGGCCGGTTGCTCACGAAGTACAGGTAGCGGCCGTCGGGCGAGTAGCTGGCCGAACTCTCGTGGCTCTTGGTGTTGATGCGTGAGCCAAGCTGCTTGGGCTTGCTCCAAGCCGTGCCGGTGAGGTTGGCCTCCAGCAGGTCGCCGCCGTTGGAGCCCGCGTACACGAGCATGCGCTGGCCGTCGGGGGCCAGGCCCACGGTGGCGTTGTGGTCGTCGGTATTCACCGGCGCGCCCAGGTTCACGGCGCGGCTCCAGGCCTTGCCCCGCCAGTTGGCCTGGTAGATGTCTTCGAAATAATCGTTGCCTTCGGGGTCGTTCTTGCCGCCCGTGGAGCCCGCCCGGCGTGAGGTGATGACAATGGTGGACTCGTCGGCTGAAATCACCGGCCCGTAGTCCGACGCGGGCGAGTTTAACTCCGGCCCCGCGTTGTCGATGAACACGCGCACGGGCTTGGCCATGAGCTGCTTGCCGTTGCGGCATTCCTGCATCCGGCGCTGCAAGTCGTTGGCCGTCACGGCGCCCGCATCGCCGTTGCGGGTGTTGCTTCCCACGGGCTGGGCCTGCTGGTATTCGGCCAGGGCCTCCGTCCATTTGGCGCTCAGGTGCAAGGCGCGGGCCAGCAGGTAGTGGGTGCGGGCATCGGCCGTGGCGTCGAGCTTGGCCGCTTTTTGTAAGTAGGGAAGGGCGGCCGTTTTCCGGGCAGAGTTCAGGTAGCAGTCGCCAATTTTTACATTCAGGCTGGCGTTGTTGGGGTTGAGCTCTTGAGCTGCCAAATAATGCGGCAGCGCGTCGGCGTAGCGCGGCGGGTCGGCCCGGTACTCGGTGTCGCCGTCTTTCAGCTCGCGCAGGGCATTGCGCAGGCCTTCTTTATTGTCCGAGAACTGGTCTTTGGTAAACTCCACGCTTTGAGCGGCTGCCGGCAGGGCGCCGGCAAGCGCCAGCAGAAATAGCAGGCGGGTAAAAACAGGCTTCATAATAGAAATTAAACGGTCATGCAGAGCGCAGCGAAGCATCTCGCGTGCATTAGCTAATTACTACCACAAGCGAGATGCTTCGCTGCGCTCTGCATGACCGTTTTCTTATTCCGTTGCCTCGCCGGCACACCCGGCGGCCGCAGCGTAGGTGTTGCCCACGGCCAGGCCCAACTCCGCCGCCTTGCGCCAGTCCTGGCAGGCTTCCTCGGCCTGGCGCAGCATTTCGCGGGCGTGGCCGCGGGTCAGGTAGGCCTCGGCGTAGTCGGCTTTCAGCTTGATGGCCTCGCTGGCATCGGCGGCGGCCAGGGCATACTTTTCCAGTTTCAGCTGCGCGGCGGCGCGGTTGTTCCACGCAAAGGCGTAGGCCGCGTCGAGCTTGATGGCCTGGCTAAAATCGGCAATGGCGCCGGCGTAGTCCTTGTTTTCGAAGCGGGCGCTGCCGCGGTTGTTAAAGGCCAAGGGGTTGTCGGCTTTCTTGGCGATGTAGGCGTCGTAGTCGCGCAGGGCCTCGGGCAGCTGGCCGGTGCGGCGCTCAGCCGTGGCCCGGTTGAGCAGGGCGGGCAGCAAGTCCGGCTGCAAGGCCAGGGCCTGCGAGTAGTCCTGCGCGGCGGCGGCGTAGGAGCCGAGCTTCTGTTGGGCGCTGCCCCGGTCGTGGTAGGCATAAGCCATTTTGGGGTCGGCTTTGATGGCGCCATCAAAATCGTCGCGGGCGGCTTGGTACTCGCCCTTTTCGAAGCGCAGCACGCCGCGGTTGTACCAAGCGGGGGCGTAGTCGGGCTTGGCCTTTAGGGCTTCGGTGTAGTCCTGGTCGGCTTCGGTAAGCTGCTTTTGGGCCTCGCGCACCCGGGCCCGGCCAAAAAAGCCGGCGTAGTTGCCGGGTTCCAGCTTGAGGGCTTGGTCGTAATCGGCCAGCGCCTGTGGGTATTCTTTGAGTTCGTAGCGGGTGGCGGCCCGGTTGGTGTAAGCCGACGCAAAGTCGGGTTTGGCCGCAATGGCTTGGTTGAAGCTGGCCAGGGCCGCTGGGTAGCTCTGGGCGTTGAAGCTAGCCAGGCCGCTGTTGTAAGATTTTTCGGCTAGCTGGGGGCCCGGCAAGGTGCTGGCCCGCACGGTATCCACCTGCGCTCGCACCGCGAGAGGAGCCCCCAGCAACAAGAAAAAAAGTAGAGTATTTTGTAACATATCAAGCTTATAGGCCAAATAGAGAGCATATGAAGCGAAGATATTGCATTTTTTATTTTTAACCAACAACCCAGCCGCTTGAACTACCCCGGACTTTGCGCCAGGCTAGCACGAGCGGCTGGGTTGAGGAAGTCCTACTTGGCCTTCTGTTTCGGCATCTTGCCAAAAATGCTTTTGGGCAGCATCATGTGGGCACCACGCGTTCCGTCTACCACCTGCGTGGTGTTGAGGTCGCCAGCCACGCTGCACAGCATGTAAGCGTCGTCGCGTGTGAGGTGCTTTTCGGCCACTAGGAAGGCAATCATTTCGCGCACCGCGTCCTTGGCGGCCAGCGTCAAGTCCTCGTTCAGGCCCATGCTGATGTAGGCGGTTGGGGTTTCGGCGCGCGGCAAGGTGAGGTGCATGTCTTTGCGCACGATGAACTGCAGCGAGCCGGTGAGCGAGGTTTCCAGGGCCGTAATATCAACCTCGCCGTTGCCCTGGCCGGCGTGCCCGTCGCCCACAAAAAACAGGGCTCCCGCTACGTGCACCGGCAAATACAACGTAGTGCCGGCCACCAGCTCTTTATTGTCTAGGTTGCCGCCGTGGATGCCGGGCGGCGCACTGTTGATGCGGCCTGCCGCCGCTGGCGGGGCCACGCCCATGCTCCCAAAAAACGGCCGCAGCGGTACGTCGATGCCGGGCAAAAAATGCGCCACCATCTTCTTCTTGTCCAGCGGGACGATTTTCATCTTGGCGTAGCCAAAATCTTCGGGAATGAATCCACTTTTGGCCCCAAAGGCATTGTAGGCGTAGGAAATTGCCAAGTCGATTGACCTGACTCGCACCTCCAGCACGTCGCCGGGTTGGGCGCCTTCCACGAAAATGGGCCCGGTGAGGATGTGCCCGCCCGGGCCTTTGTTTGTCACGTGCTCCGTAATGTCGCGCAGCGCGGGCTCTACGTCTGCAGCCGGCACGCCAGCGCCTTCTAGCCGGGCCGGCGTGGAAGTAATTAGGGTGTGCACGCGCACTGTTTCTCCTGATTTAATGCGCAGCACTGGCGGCGCGGCGGCATCGTAATAGCCCCAGGCCGCAGTAGCGGGCGTGATGGGCAACTCGTGCTGGGCTAGGGCGGGCATGGTCCAGCCGGTGCTGGCCAGCAGAAAAAAGAGGTATCGGTTTTTCATGCCGACAAGTTCGCACTGAGATTATCTTTTGTGGACAACAAAATCAAGCTGAGCTTGCGGGATTGGCTCAGGCCTACTTTACGCCCTTATAGTAGATGAGAATGCCGCTCAATAGCCTAAAAAGAGGGTTTTGCATTTCATTTATTTATTATGTTAAATGAAATGAGTCCGCTATAACATGCTTTTTCTTATTGGCTAAGCCCTTGTCATTCGGGCAAATGTAACCGACTAGCTAGTGGAGCACAATGCGTGCATGAAAAAGAGACTGGAAAGGCCAGCGAAACCAGGCGCAGCCTTGAATGGTGAATCATGAGCTTAAGGGTCGAAATTTGTTTAAGCATCGTGCTCCTTGGTCCGCAAAATTTGTTTAGTGGCACGGCCCCCGTTCTTTAACTCCTCCGCCCAATGACCTCACCGGATTCCTCACTTTCAGCTGCCGAGACCAACCGGTACAGCCGCCACCTGTTGCTGCCCGAAATTGGCCAAGCGGGCCAACTGAAGCTGAAAGCGGCTCGTGTGCTGGTGGTGGGCTGCGGTGGGCTGGGCTGCCCGGTGCTGCAGTATCTGGCCGCGGCGGGAGTGGGCACGCTGGGGCTGCTCGATTTTGACACGGTGGACGAGAGCAACCTCCAGCGCCAAGTGCTCTACGCCACGGCCGACGTGGGACGACCCAAGGCCGTAGCTGCCGCCGAAAAGCTACAGGCGCAGAACCCGCACATCGAACTGCGTCCGCACCAAGTGCACCTGACGGCCGCCAACGCCCTGGGCCTGTTTGCCGACTACCAGATTGTGGTGGACTGCTCCGACAATTTCGCCACCCGCTACCTTGTGAACGATGCCTGCGTCATTCTGGGCAAGCCCCTGGTGTTTGGGGCCATTTTCAAATTTGAAGGACAGGTATCGGTCTTTAATTACCAAAGTGGCCCTACGTACCGCTGCTTGCACCCCACGCCGCCGGCTCCGGGCGAAGTCCCCAATTGCGCGGAAATCGGGGTGCTGGGCGTGCTGCCGGGGCTGGTGGGCACCATGCAGGCTACCGAAACCCTAAAAATCATCCTGGAGCTGGGCGATGTATTGAGTGGCCGCTTGCTGCTGGTCGATGCCTTGGCCATGCGGTTTCAACCCATTCGGTTTCGCGCGGTTCCGGCCAATCAGCAACTCACGGCCCTGGCGCCCGACTACGCTGCTTTTTGTGGAGAAGCGCCCGCGCAAGGCCAGGCCGCAGGTGCGCCTGAAATCAGCGCCGAGGAGCTGAAAGCCTGGCAAGCAAGCGGCCGGCCGCTGCAATTGCTGGACGTGCGCCAGCCGCACGAGCAGGCCCGCCGCAGCATTGGGGGCCGGCTGATTCCCCTGGCCCAGCTGCCGGCGGAGTTGGGCAGCCTGCAGCCTAGTGTGCCCGTGGTGGTGCACTGCGCCAGCGGCGTGCGCAGCCAGCAGGCGGCGGCCTTGCTGTTAGCCCACGGCTTTACGGAAGTGTACTCGCTGCGCAACGGACTGGCCGACTACTGAGGCCGGGCCGCGGCGCCGTCCGATGCCGGCCAATTGGCTAAAAGGTTCTGGATGTGTACCAGCCGCTCCTGCTTGGAGGCAGCCCGGCGCGCAATGGCAGTAGCCGTCCAAAAATGGTGGCCGGCCAAAAAGCCGGCTTGCAGCTCGAACCAGGCCCGCTCGCCGGCCAGCAGCTGCCGGGCCGTTAGCTCGTGAAACAAGCTGGTGGAGATGGGCTCAAAATCGGGCCGGCCAAGGTAGTCGAGGTCGGCGTCGCACAGAATTTGGGCCAGGTGGTCGAGGGGTTCCTGGGGGTATTTGGTGGCCAGCACCAGGGCGCAAATCCGCTCAATTTGCTGCGAGCTGTAGGCAAAGGCGGGCAGCGTGGCGCGGGCTAATTCGCAGCCTTGTGCCTCGTGGCCCTGGTAAGTGTCCAGAAAGCCGGCGTCGTGGTACAGCGCCGCCGTGCGCAGCAGGGCCACCGATTCGGCATCGGTTACGCCTTCGGCGGTGGCCAGTTCCATGGTCACGGCGGTCACATCGAGCGTGTGGTGCAGGCCGTGGTAATACAGGGTGGGGGAGAGGCCCCGCCGCAGTTTATCGACGATAAAATTTTCGGCGGCTTCGAGCTGCATGCGGCTGGCCTTGGCGGGAGCAATGGGCCTCGCACCACGGAGAAGCAAGTAAGTACAAATCGGGTAAGAAACGAAGCGTCCGAGCCCAGCCGGGCCAGCGTTTCGCTAGGCGTTGCCTTTTCATGGGAGGGACTAGCTTTGCGAAATGCATACGAAAAATTGAATTTTTCAACGCAACTTTCACCTTTGTCTCGCTCTTGAAGCAAATATTACCTCTTGACCCTTAAAACTATCTGTTTGTTAATAAGATGGGCATGCGGCTGCGGGAGGAGCAATGAAGTAGCGCAGTCGCTGGAATTAATTCATCTTTGCAGCGGGCGGTGGAGCAACGCTAACCCAGTGCTTTTCTCCTTTTTCCGACCATTCCTACCCCCACGATGTCTGCTGCCACTCTCCGTTGTTCCGGCCCGTGCGACCTCGTGGCGCGCTGTGGGGGGCATAGTGCCTTGAGGCGCTGCGCACAGGTTTCCTTGTTCCGCCCATGCGCATGAAGTGGCTTTTGGCAGTCCTGTTGGTGTGGGCGGCTGGAGGGCCGGTGCTGGGGCAGCACCGCTACTGGGACGCCGACTACGATTCGCTGGCGCGCGCCCTGGCCCAGCAGCGCACCGACACGGCGCGCCTGCGCACCGTGCGGCACCTGCTCGACCTGCACCCCACCGGCGCCCGCGCCCTGCCGCTTCTCGACCAACTGCTGGCCCTGAACCACCGGGAACAAACCATAAACGACCAGCCCTACCAGCGCCTGCGGGCCGGCTTGCAGCTGTGGCAGCGCGAGGCCCACGCCGCGGCGCTGGACACCCTCAAGGTGGCCGTGGCCGAGTTCGACGCCGAGCACCGCCCCATTCCCTGGCTGCTGATTGACATGGTGATGCTCTACAACCAGCTGAACCGCATGGAGGCCCGCAAGCGCTACTACGGGCAAAAACTGGCGTATTACCGGGTGCACAACGCCCCCGAGAACACGGCGGCCTGCTACCTCTCGCAGGGCGCGTACTACCGGCGCATTGGCGACTACAACCGCGCCATCAACAACAGCCTCCGCGCGGCCGACATGGCCCAAGGCTTCAGCCGGAAGCTGCACATCAACGAATTGCTGGTGACGGGGGCCATCTATACCGACTGGCAAAACCCCGGCAGGGCCGTGCACTACCTCAACGAGGCCCGCGCCTTGCCCGAATTCCGACGCGTGCAGGGCACCAACCGCGTTTTTACCTTCCTGGCCCTGTCCAAGCTGTACTTGCAGCAGCGCAAGTACCCCGAAGCATTGCAAGCCGTCGATTCGGCCTTGGCCACGCGCGTGGCCGACGGGGTGGAGAGCAGCATGAGCCAGGCCCACGGGCTGGTGCAAAAAGGAGACGTACTGCTGCGAATGCAGCAAACAGAGCCGGCGGGCCGGCTGCTCCAGCGGGCGCAGCAGCTCAACGATTCGCTGAACCTGCACATGTCGGACAAGCCCGGCGAGATGGAGCTCGACGCCACCTGGGCGCGCTACTACGTGGCGCGCCGCGCTGATGCCCGCGCCGAAGCCCACTGGCTAGTGGCCTACCATAAAGCCACGGCGGCGGAATTGGAGGGCTTGCAGATTAAATACTTACGCGAGCTGTCGGCGTTCTACGACGCTCGTGCCCGGCCCGTGGAGGCCCAGCGCTACGCCCGAGAATACATTGCCCTGACCGATGCATTCAACGCCGCGCAAGCTTCCTTTCACGTGGCGCAGTACGAGAGCGAGCGGGTGGAGCAAGCCCAGGGCGCCCAGATTAATAACCTGCGGCAAGCCCAGGCCGTGCAGGCCGAGCGCCTCCGGCTGGGCAACCGGATGCTGCTAGGCGCCTTGCTGGCCGTGCTGCTGGTTTCGGGGCTGGGGGCGTTTATCTACCGGCAGCTGCAAACAAACCGCCGCACCCTGGCCAAGCTTCGGCACGCCCAGTCGCAGCTGGTGCAGGCCGAGAAAATGGCGTTTCTGGGCGAGCTCACCGCCGGCATTGCCCACGAGCTGCAAAACCCGCTCAACTTCATGAAAAACTTCGCCGAAGTCAGCTCCGACCTGGTGGAAGACATGCACGGCAACAACGCGGGCCGCGATGCGGGCCTGGAGGGCGAAATCCTGATTGGGCTGAAGCAAAACCTGCAGCAAATCAGCCAGCACGGGCAGCGGGCCTCTTCCATCATCAAGGACATGCTGGAGCATTCGCGCTCGGGCACCAGCCTGCGCGAGCCCGCCGACCTCAACCGACTGGCCGAGGAGTCGCTGGGGCTGGCCTACGATGGCCTGTGCGCCAACGATAAAACCTTCCATGCCACCCTGGAGCGGGAACTGGAACCCAAGCTGGGCCTGGTGAACCTGGTGCCTCAGGACATGGGCCGCGTGCTGCTCAACCTGTGCACCAACGCCCTGCACGCCGTGCGCCAACGCCAGCGCCACATGTCGGCCGAGGAACAGCTGCTCTACGAGCCCACCGTGACCGTGAGCACGCGCCGCCCCACCGCCAGAGCCGTGGAAATCCGGGTGCGCGACAACGGGGTGGGGATGTCGGAAGCGGTGCAGGCGAAAATCTTCCAGCCCTTCTTCACCACCAAGCCCGCGGGGGAGGGCACGGGCCTGGGCCTCTCGCTGAGCCACGACATCGTGACCAAAGGCCACGGCGGCACCCTCACCGTGGAAAGCCGCGAAGGCCACGGCACCGAATTTCTCATCACCTTGCCGCAGTGAAATCGCGCTGGCATTACGGGAAGGAACAAGCTCAGCAGTAAAAATTTGAGGATGGCCGGCTTTTGCACTGGTCCATGACGCCCGCCCGCTTTTTTGGAGGTTTCTTTGTAGTCCATGAAGAGGGTTTTGGTGGTATGGCTATTCGGTTGGTTGGCTTCGGCTAACTCACTGGCGCAAACGCCCGCGGCAGACCGGCTGCGGGCCGCAGTGCTGGCACATCCCACTGCCGACACCGTGCGCGCCAACCGGCTGAACCGCCTGGCCTTCGAGCTGCGCAACAACGCCCCCGCCGAGTCGGCCGGGTGGTTCCGGCAGGCCCTGGACCTTTCCCAGCAGCTGCGCTACACGGCCGGGGCGGCCGAAGCCCAGCTCGGCCTGGGCTTCTACCACCGGCACCGGGGCGAATACGACCAAGCCAAACGCTACACCGAGTTTGCCCAGCAGACCTTTCGGCAACAAGGCGACGCCCTGGGGCAAACCCGCAGCCTCTACAATTTGTCGTGCGTGTACTCCGAGCAGGGCATGTACGCCAAGTCGTTGACGGCCAACATCCAAGGGCTGGCGTTGGCGGAGGCCGCGAAAAACGGCAAGTGGCAGTCATTCCTCAACACGCGACTGGGCATTACCAGCATGTTTCTGGGCGAATATGGGCATGCTCACGACTACCTGACCCAGGGCCTGTACTGGGCCAAGCAGGCCCACGACACCATCAGCATTGGCCACGCCTACGCGGGCCTGGGCGACATGTACCGCACCCAGGGCCAGTGGGCCGACGCGCAACGCAACTACGAGCAGGACGCCGCCATTTTTCGGCGCCTGAAAGACGAGTCCGGCCTACTCTTCGAAGACATCAACCTCGGCGACGTGCACGAGCGCCAAGGCCACTACCAGCAGGCGTTTGCTTTCGGTTTCAGCGGGCTGGGCCGGGCCCGCCGCCTGCAGGCCCTCACCGAGATGCCGCGCGCCCAACTGCTGCTCGCGCGCGCCTTCCTGCACACCGGCCAGCCCGACAGCGCCCTCGCCTACGGCCGGCAAAGCCTGCGCGCCTCGCAGCGCAACGGCACCAAAGACATTAGCCGCGATGCCAGCGAGGTGCTGGCCCAAGCGTCTTTTCAGCGGGAGCGTTTTGCCGATGCCTACCTCTACGAGCACCTGTTTGGCACCTACAAAGACTCCCTCAACAGCGCCGACCTGCAGCGCCGGGCCGCCGTGCTCGAATACCGCAGCCAGCTCGACCGCAAGCAAGCCCAAATCAGCCTGCTCACCGAGACGGGCCACCTCATCCGCAAGCAAAACCGGCAGCAGCAGTGGTACCTGCTGGGCGCATTGGTGGGCCTGGGGGCCGTGGGCGGCCTGAGCATGGTGCTGTGGCGCAACAACCGCGAAAAGCAGCGGGCCTACGCCCTGCTCAAGCAGCAGCAAGACGAGCTGCGCGCCGCCCAAACCCAACTGGTGCAAGCCGAAAAATGGGCGTTGGTGGGCGAGCTGTCGGCGGGCATTGCCCACGAGCTGCAAAACCCGCTCAACTTCATGAAAAACTTTGCCGAAGTGAGCGTGGCCATGCTGAACCAGGACAAGGCCCCCGCCTCGGCCGGGGCCGCCGCCTCCGCCGACCTGGAGCAGAAAATCATGGCCGGCCTTCGGCAAAACCTGCAGCAAATCAGCCAGCACGGGCAGCGGGCCTCGTCCATCATCAACGGCATGCTCGAGCACGCCCGCAGCGGCACCGGCCAGCCCGCGCCCTGCGACCTAAACGCCCTGGCCGAGGAGTCGCTCCGCCTGGCCTACCAGGGCTTGCGCGCCAAGGACGCCTCGTTTAGCGCGGTGCTTCGGCAAGAGCTAGACTCCCAGCTGGGCCTGGTGCACGTGGTGCCCCAGGACATGGGCCGCGTGCTGCTCAACCTGTGCACCAACGCCCTGCACGCCGTGCGCCAGCGTCAGCAACAGTTCGTAGCCCTCTCGGAGAGCGCGTCTTACCAGCCCACGGTGGTCATCGAGACCCGGCGCCTCGCCAACAACGCCGTGGAAATCCGGGTGCGCGACAACGGGGTGGGCATGTCGGAAGCGGTGCAGAAAAAGGTGTTTGAACCCTTCTTCACCACCAAACCCGCGGGCGAGGGCACGGGCCTGGGCCTCTCGCTGAGCCACGACACCGTGACCAAGGGCCACGGCGGCACCCTCACCGTGTTCAGCCACGAAGACCGTGGCACCGAATTCACCATTACCCTGCCCGCCTAAGTACCGGCTCAGCGGCGCGAAACCGCCGAAACGTTGGAAACAGCCGGGGCCGCGACGGCTTTCCGGCCGGGGCCAATCCATAGTTTCATTTGGATACTTAACTTGCGCCGCGGCCTTTCTGCTCACTTCTGCAATGAATTACAATCCTGGTTCCGGTGAACTGCTATGGTTAGCGCCGTTGGCCTTTCTGATAGTGCGGACGCTGCGCAAGTTTTTGGAGTTGCCCACCCGCTTAGCGCGTTGGAACACCATGCTGGGGTATATCTGGGTGCCGGGCATCGCGGCCTTTGTGGTGGCCGCCGCCCTCAACGTGAAGTACCCCCCGCTGAGCGACGCCTATTGGCTGTTTGTGCTGTTCGTGGTGGTGGCCGTGCTGGTGGCCGTGCGCGACTACCGGCCGGCCCGCACGCTGCTGCTGGCCACGCTGCCGTTTGCGCTCTACAAGCTGCTCGAATTTGTGCTGGAAGACAGCCGCGGCCACTTGGCCAAGCGGTACGACGCCTTCCTCGACACCACGCAGGGGTTCATCATCATCTGGCTGGTCACGTTCATTTTCATTGCCCGCAGCCAGAAGAAAACCCTGGAGAAAGAGCGCCTGCTGCGCGAAGAAGAGGAGAAGGCCAAGCGCCTCATCGAAGCCCAAAACGTGGAGTTGGAACGGCTGGTGAGCGAGCGCACCGCCGCCCTTACCTACCAAGCCGAGGAGCTGCGCACCGCCCTCACCGAGCTGCGCGCCACGCAGGCCCAACTGGTGCAGTCCGAGAAAATGGCCAGCCTGGGCGAGCTCACCGCCGGCATTGCCCACGAGATTCAGAACCCCCTCAACTTCGTCAACAACTTCGCTGATGTGAGCGTGGAAATGCTCACCGAGCTGCGCGAAGAACAGGCGCGCCCCGACCGCGACCCCGGCCTGGAAGCCGAGCTGCTCGACGACATTGCCCAAAACCTGCAAAAGATTCACCACCACGGCCAGCGAGCCGCCAGCATCGTGAAGGGCATGCTCGAGCACAGCCGGGCCAGCACCGGCGAGCGCCAGCCCGTCAACCTCAACCACCTGGCCGACGAATACCTGCGCCTGGCCTACCAGGGCCTGCGCGCCAAGGACAAGTCGTTCAACGCCACCCTCAACACCGATTTCGCGCCCGACTTGCCCGAAGTGGAAGCCATTGGCCCCGACCTGGGCCGGGTGCTGCTCAATTTGTTCAGCAACGGGTTTTATGCCGTGCGCCAGCGCCAGCTGCGCGGCGAGGCCGACTACGCGCCCACGGTGTCGGTGAGCACCCACCGCGCCGGCGACGCCGTGGAAATTCGGGTGCGCGACAACGGCATGGGCATTCCGGAAGCGGTGCGGCAAAAAATCTTCCAGCCCTTCTTCACCACCAAGCCCAGCGGCGAGGGCACGGGCCTGGGCTTGTCGTTGAGTTACGACATCGTGACGCAGGGGCACGGCGGCACCCTCACGGTGACTTCTCAAGAAGGGAAATTCACCGAGTTTCTGATTAGCTTGCCGCTCAATCAGGCCGGCTAGCTACTGGTCTGCTTGCCGGTTTGCACGTTTCCTCCTTGCTTGGGCTGCCAACAACGCAACCTTTTATTTGTCAGCGGACAAATTAACAGTAGTTGGGGCCGCTCCTGAGTGGGTTTTGGGCTGCGCCGGCCGGCAGAAAGGCAGGTTGCTGCAACTGAAGTTCGTTGTCCCAGATATAGAAAAGGTGACGATAAAACGCCTGCTCGTTTCATGGCCTACTGCTTGGGTTGCGGCTGGTTTTGTGCTGGCCAGCTCCGGCCTAAACCAGCAAGCCAGGCCGCGTAATGGCGCGTCGGGCGTGGTGCCCGCCTGGTGGTTTTGGCTGTTTACTGCTTCGTCTTTGGCAAGTTTTTCTACTCGTTTTTCCTTTTTACCCCAGTTGCTCCGGTGGCTCTGCTTGCTGGCGTGGCTGTGCGCCGCGCCGTGCGGCAGCGAGGCCCGCGCGTTGCCCGCGCCCACCCAAAGCCGGGCCGTGGACAGCCTGCGCCGCCTGCTGGCGCAGCCCCAGCCCGACACAATGCGGGTGGCGCTCTTGTGCCAGATAAGCGACCAGCTCTGGACGCAGCGCACCGACTCGGCGGCCGTGTACGCCCTCAAGGCCCTCACGCTGGCCCGGAGCATGGGCTACCGCCACGGCGAAGGCGAAGCCCTCAACCGGCTGGGGGCCGCGCTGCGCGAAAGCAACCTGGCCCGCGCGCTGGAAGTGTTTCAGCAGTCGCTGCGCATCGCCCAGGCCACCCACGACCAGGCCCTCGAAGCCCAGAACCTGCGCAGCATCGGCATCATCTACGTGTACCTGCGCGACAAGCGGCAGGGGCTAGACTACTACTTTCGGGCCTTGCGCATCGGCCAGCGCCTGGGCGACGAGCGCCGCATGGTCATCGAGCTGAGCAACATTGGGCTGGCCTACGACTTGTTCAACCAGCTCGACTCGTCGCGTGCCTACCAGGAGCGGGCCTTGGCGCTGGCGCGCCGCCTGCGCACGCCCACCAACTACATTTTGTACGGCTTGGGCAACGTGGCCCGCAAGCAAGGCCAGCCAAAGGAAGCGAAGGCGTTTTACCGCGAAAGCATCACCGAGTCGAAAAAGCTGCACCATTTGCGCAGCCTGAACTTCTCGTACGTGGGCCTGGCCACGCTCTACCAGCTGCTGGGGCAGTCCGATTCCAGCGTGTACTACGCCCGGTTGGGCTACCAGGCGGCCCAGACCAACGGGTTTTTGCGGGGCGTGCTCAACGCCAGCACGCTGCTCACGCAGGACTTCAAGGCCCGCGGCTTCGCCGACAGCGCCCTGAAATACCAGAGCGTGATGCTGGTGATGAAAGACACCCTTTTTGGCCAGGAGAAGGTGATGCGCCTGCAAAGCCTGGACTACCGCGAGCGTCAGCGGGCTGCCCAGGCCGCCGCCAGCCAAGCGGCCCTAAAGTCGCGCTACCGCACCTACGGCCTCGTGGCGGGCTTGGTGGTGCTGGTGGTGGTGGCGCTGATTTTGGCGCGCCACGGCCGCCAGCAGCAGCGAGCCAAAGAAGCCCTGGAGCAGTCGCTGGCCGAACTGAAAACGGCGCAGGACCAGCTGGTGCAGGCCGAGAAAATGGCGTTTCTGGGCGAGCTCACCGCCGGTATTGCCCACGAGCTGCAAAACCCGCTCAACTTCGTGAAGAACTTCGCCGAAGTGAGCACCGAGTTGGTGGACGAAATCACGGGCGACCCCCGCGACCCGGCCCGCAACGCCGGCCTGGAGCAAGAAATTCTGGCCGGGCTCAAGCAAAACCTCAAAAAAATCAGCCAGCACGGGCAGCGGGCCTCTTCTATCATCAAAGGCATGCTGGAGCATTCGCGCTCGGGCACCAGCCAGCGCGAGCCCACCAGCCTCAACCCGCTGGTGGACGAAAGCTTGCGCTTGGCCTACCACGGCTTGCGCAAAAAGCACGAAGAGTTCACCGTGCAGCTCACCACAGAGTTCGACCCCAGCCTGCCGCTCGTGTCGGTGGTGCCCCAGGACCTGGGCCGCGTGCTGATAAACCTGTGCACCAACGCCCTGCACGCCGTGGAAGAGCGCCAGCGCCGCGAAGGTGTCTCCGCGACGTATCAGCCCGAAGTAGTGGTGAGCACCCACGCCACGCCCGCCGGCGTAGAAATCCGGGTGCGCGACAACGGGGTGGGGATGTCGGAAGCGGTGCAGGCGAAAATCTTCCAGCCCTTCTTCACCACCAAGCCCGCGGGCGAGGGCACGGGCCTGGGCCTTTCGCTCAGCCACGACATCGTGACCACCGGCCACCGCGGCACCTTGGTTGTGGAGAGCGAGGAGGGGCGGGGCACCGAATTTATTGTGCGCTTGCCGGCGTAAAGGGTGAAGTTGGAGTCGCCGTTGGGCGTCGAGCTAATTGTAGTCAGCCATTCCTGCGGCGGGTTGGCCAGCAGCGGGCGGCACCGGCTTTCTGGCCCTAATTATTGTTACCGGCACGGCCTAAAACACAGCCGCCGTCCTACCTTTGGCACTGCCTAACTCTTTGAAAAAACCTGCTCATGCAAATCCTGGTAGTCGACGACGAAACTGACGTGCGCGACTTGTTTCAGCAGCGCTTCCGGCGCGAAATCCGGAGCGGCGAGCTGAGTTTCAGCTTTGCGTTTTCGGGCGAGGAGGCCATGCAGTTTTTGCGGGCCCACCGCTCCGAGGTGCTCATCATTCTCTCCGACATCAACATGCCCGGCATGAGCGGCCTCGAGCTGCTGGGCCACGTGAAAGAGGAGTTTGAGATGCCGCCCACCACAATGGTGATGATTACCGCGTACGGCGACAACGAGAGCTACCAGAAGGCCATGAGCCTGGGCGCAAATGATTTTTTGACGAAGCCCGTGGATTTTGCCGTGCTCAAGGATAAATTGCTGCACCTGCTGCCGTAAGCCGTGAGCAATTCACGATTCGAAAACCGCCCCGCTTAGTCCACCAACGCCCCGCGCCTGTACAACTAGCTCATGCACATGGAATAGCGTTGCGGCGACGATGCTTCTGCTGGCTCGGCAAGACCGGTTTTCGGTGGGCTTGCTTCTCTCAATAAACTCCTATGAAGACGAAAATATTGGTGGTCGACGACGAAACCGACCTCGAAATGCTCATCAAGCAGAAGTTTCGGCGCAAAATCCGGGAGAGCGTTTACGAATTTGTGTTCGCCACCAACGGGCAGGAGGCCATGCAGCGCATCTCCGAGCACCCGGACACGTCGGTTATCCTCTCCGACATCAACATGCCGGTGATGGACGGCCTCACGCTCCTCACCCAAACCCACGCCCAGTACCCGGGCATGAAAACGGTCATCGTGTCGGCCTACGGGGACCTGGGCAACCTGCGCACGGCCATGAACCGCGGGGCCTTCGATTTCGTGGTCAAGCCCGTCGACTTCGCCGACCTGGAGGTGACCATCGAAAAAACCGCCGACCAGGTGCGCCAGCTGCGCGAAACGCTGCGTGCCATTCAGGAAAACAACATCCTGAAGATGTACGTCGACGAGACGGTACTCAATTTCATGACGCGGCCCGACTTTGAAAACCGCCTCCTGGCCAGCGAAACCGTGGAAGCCACCGTCGTTTTTCTGGACATCTGCGGCTTTACGTCGCTGGCCGAGAAGCTGCCCGCTACCGACGTGGTGAGCCTGCTCAATACCTATTTTGACTTGGTGGTGAAGGAGATAATTGCCCAGGGCGGCTACGTCGACAAGTTCATGGGCGATGCCGTGATGGCCGTTTTCCGCGGCGATAACCACCTCGACAACGCCATCGACGCGGCCCTGTCGGCCCGCACGGCCCTAAAGCAGAGCAATGCCACCCTGCCCGCTGGTTTCGAGTACCGCCCCGAGGTCAGCATCGGCGTGAACACCGGCGAAGTGGTGTCGGGCAACATCGGCTCGGCTTCGCTCAAACGCTTGGACTACACGGTAATTGGTGACGTGGTGAATACTTCCCAACGCCTGCAGGCCGCCGGCAAGCCCGGCCAAATCATCATCAGCGAAGCCGTGTACCTGAAGGTGAAAGAAGCCTTCAAGTGCCAGTTCGTGAGCGAAGTAAAGCTCAAGAATAAAGCGGAGCCCGTGAAAATCTACGAGGTGGTGGAGTAATCATGTGATGCCGCGGACGCCAGATGAGCAGGACGGCCCATTTACTAATAAAGCTGTTGAGGAAGTGGGCTCCGCCCGGTCCGACGCCCTAGGCGTCCGACCGGTTGTCGTTGAAAGGTGACGGGGAGGCGGCCCAGGCGGCAACCGGTCGGACGCCTAGGGCGTCGGACCGGGCGGAGCCGACTTTCTCAACAGCTTCAACTTATAGCGTCTTACGAGCACTCAGGGCGCCAGCTCGCGCATTTTCTCGTTTTGCTGCCGGATGCGCTGGCAGAGCATGCGCAGCATGTTACGGAGCACCTCGGCGCGTTCCTCCATCACGTCGTAGAAGTCCTCCTGGTCGATGCGGAAGGCCAAGACCTGGCTGAGGGCGGCAGCGGAAGCGGAGCGCGGCTCGGTGTCGAGCAGGGCCAGCTCGCCGAAGTAGTCGCCCGGCCCGAACGTGGCCAGTTGCTGGTTGCCGTTGAAAATGCCCACCTGCCCGTCGTGCAGGACGAAGAGCGAGGTACCGATTTCGCCCTTGGCAAAAATCTCCTGGCCTTCCTCAAAGGTCACTTCTTTCATGATGGGCACAATGCTGCTGAGCACGTTTTCGGGCGTTTGGGCAAAGAGGGCGGTGCTTTTGAGGACCACCACCCGCTCCAGGGCAGAGACGCGGGCTTCGGCGACGGAATGATGCTTCATGGCGGAGGATGGGGCAAGCAATTCGGGAAAAGGCTGGCCGGTACGGGCCGACCACGTTTCGGCGGCCAGCTGGGCACTTTCGGCCAACAGGGCAGTGGATGATTGCAGGTAGGGCCGCAGCAGCTCGGGCGAGCTGTTGGCCGAAGGCAGCCAGTGGCGTAGCGCCACGCTCAGCGTCCAGGCGGTGAAGGCGGTGTGGCCCCGGCGCAACAGCAGCGTGGGCAACGCCTCGGTGGGTGGCGCCGCCGTCAGTGGCGCGGTCACGACTGCTCCGCCGCTAGTTGCCGTGGCGGCGTGCCCGTTCAGGCCGGGCAAGTGGGCGCGGGCCAGGGCGGGCCCCGCCGTGAGGCTGGCAAAGAGCTGGGCTTTTTCGGCCACCGGCGTGTCATCGAGCAGCGCCTGAAGGCCTTGGTAGATGGGTCGGGGAATGAGGTTGTCGAGAATTTCCAGCGCGTTGGCTTGGCGTTCGCGGGCGGTGTGGGCCACGTTGCGCTGCGCGGTGGCCACTAGGTCGGCGTCGTAGAGCTGCGCGAGCAGGCCGAACACGCGTTGGAGCAACAGACCTAATTCGTAGTCGACCGTAGCGTGGAGGGCCGGGCGCTTGTCGGCGGCCAGGCCCCCCAGCAGGGCCGCGGCCAGGCCAAATTCTTCCTGCAGCAGCTGTTCAAAAAGCGGCGCAGTGGCCGGCTCGGCGGGGAAATGGCGCAGGGCGCGCAAGGCCACCAACCGGTGGAACAAGTCGTGGTGCTGGGCCAACTCGACCAACGCCGCGCGGCTGCCGGCCCCGCCCAGCCGTTCGAGCACCGAAGCCAACCGGTGTGCTTGTACGTTGCTGCGGGCACGGGCCAGGGCGTCGCGCAGCAGCGGCACCACTGCCGGGCCCAGCGCCACGAGGCTGTCGGCGGCCAGTTGCCAGCGCTGCTTGTTGGTAAGGGCTTCCAGAAGATGGTGCGCCAGTTGGGTGTGCCCGACGGTGCCAATGGCCACCAGGGCCGGCCGAGCCAAATTTGCATCGGGCCCGGTCAGGCTATCGTGCACCAGTGTTTTTTGCGCTTCGAGGGGCAGAAATTCAAGCAGGGCCAAGGCAACGTGGGTGGTGGCCGGCGACGCCTCTGCCACTAGCTGCTGCAAGCTGGCTTGCGCCTGCGGGTGCTGGGGCGCCGTGGTGAAGGCGCCGCGAATGGCTCCTTGCCGGGCGGGCAAATCGGTGCCCGCCAGCAGCGCCGCGACGGTTGGGGCATCGGGCGCAGCGGCGGCCAACTGCTGAGCCGCGGCTGCGCGCACGGCCGGGGCGGCGTCGCGCAAGGCCAGGGCTTGCAGGGCTTCCAGCGGCAAAGGCCGTAGCTCGGGCGTGGCCAGCAGCGCCAGCCGAACCCGCTCCTCGGGGTGTTCGAGCAGGGCGGCGGCATGGCTGGCCAGGGTGGCGGGCTGGCGTTGGCGCAGCCAGGCTACGGCGTTCAGCACCTCGGTGGCGCGGGGGCTTTGCAGGTGGGCCAGCACCACTTGCAGGGCCTCGTCGGGCAGGGCCAGCTCGGCCGTTTCGGCGAAGCGCTGGCCCAGGCCCTCTTTCAATTCGGCCAGGTAGCTGACGTAGGTGCGGCGCAAAAACACCAGGGCCAGGGCCAGCAGCGCGCCCATCCACACGAAGGGCGCCCAGCCATCGAGCACGCCCAGGTAGCCAAACGCAAAGAACAGCAAGCCGGTCAGGCCCATGCCCAGCGGTTCGTAAAACCCCTTGGCAAGCGTGTGCGCCGCCAGCCGCAGCTGCGGCGCGAGCGGCTGAAACAGCACCAAGAAAACGGGGTCGAAGACGGTGCGGCGCAGCACTTCCAACAGCAGATAGAGGCCGCAGAAATACGCCAGTAGGGTTGTCTGACTGTAGCCGCCCAGCACTTGCAGCCCGCCAAACACCAGCAGCCCCACCAGCGCCACCACCGGCAAGAGGCGCAGCGACCATTGCACGCCGTAGCGCTCCAGGGCCTGCCGGCTCACCAGCAGCTTGAAGAACATGGCGGCCAGGTAGGTCAGGCTCAGCACCCAGCCCACCGAGCGGGTGATGTCTTCGGACTGGTGAAACTTCTGCTTGACGTTGATGAAAAACATGTACTCCACCCCCGTGAGCACGGCCCCAATGCCCACCAAACTCAGGCACATGGCCAGCACCAACGGGCTGCCGCCGAACAGCCGCCGCACCACGTTGGGCTGGGGCTGCTGCACGCGCCGCACGGGCCGCTCGGCCGCTTCCACCACGTGCGAAGCAAGAGTGGCGCGCAGCGAAAAAAGCGCCCCCAGGTACGCCACAAACGACACGCCCAGCAGCACCGGCAGCTGCGCGTCGCCGTGGATAAGGGCAGCCAGGATGGCGCCCAGGGCCTTGGCCGGCATGTCGCCGGCGCTGATGGTGCTGAACAGCCGCTTGCCCTGCCGCACGTCGAACACGACGGCCGACACGCCCCAAAACTCCAGGTTGGTGAGCAGGTAAATGACGCGGTAGCCGGCCATGATGGCCACGGCTGCGGCCACCGAGTGCCCCACCGCCACCAGCACGCCCAGCACGCCGGTAAGCACCACCACGGCTAGCAGCACGCGCACGGCCAGCTTTTTCAGCAGGAGGTGGTGCTCGAAGTAGGTGTAGACTTTGCCCACGGCCATCATGGCCAGGGCGCCGGCAATGTAGCCCAGCGGCAGGCTGTGCTCGGGGTCGTGCTCAAGCAGCAGCACGTTGGCCGCCACGTACACTAGCACCGAGCCGATGCCCAACAGGAAATTGTGCAGCAAAAACAGCCCCACGGTGCGGGTTTCGCTGGCTTTGATGCCGAACAGGCGTTGCAGGTAGGCGGTAGAAATCATGCAGAAAAACGCCGGCACCACCGGGCACGGTCGTAGCCAAAGATACGGGCCTTGCCGAAGGCATGAATTGTTTTGCTGGCTTCGTTCTCCCAATCGCATGGGTAAAGCTGTATGAGGACGACAACAGCAACGGCGTGTACCACCCCGACGGGACGGCCCGGTTCACCGTGACGCTCGACAAGAACGAGTTGGCCGGGCCGGCCGACAGCTACAACTTGGCGAGCACAAGCGCCAGAGGGGCGGGCGGCTTGAGCGACGCGCTGACGGTGCGCGACGGGGCCGCGCTGGGGTTCAACACCGGCGCGGAGCGCGGCTACGGCGGCAGCGGGCAGTACGCGCCGGCCGGCAGCAGCTTCGCGGCAGAGCTGTGCGGGCAGATGCGGCTGCTGGTGGCCCAGGAAGGCCGGGTGGAGCTGGGCAACGCCCAGGGCCACACCGCCGCGGTAGCCCTGGCCGACGGCGGGCTGCTGGAAGCGCAGAACGGCGGGTTGCTGCGGGTGAGCGCTGGCTCGGTGCTCACCGTGCGGCGCGGGGCCACGCTGGTGGTGCGCAACGGCGGCTCGCTGCTCGTGGACGGGCAGGTGCGGGTGGAAAGCGGGGCGTTTCTCTGCGTGGAGACCGGGGCCAACCTGGTGTTCAGCGCCGGGGCCGAGCTGTTCGTGGACCCGGCCGCGACGCTGGGCACCAACCCGGTGCTGGGCCTGCCCGCCTCGACGGGCTGCAGCGGGCAGCTGGCCGTGTGCGGTCAGCTGACGGGCGGCCACGCGGGCGTAACCAATAGTAGCGGACGCAACGAGGCCCTGCAGTTCGACGGCGACGACGTGGTTTCCATCCCGAACACCAACTCCTACGTGAACGAGCTGAGCCAGCAGTTTGCCGTCGAGGCTTACCTGCGGGCCGATGACCTGAGCGCGCCCGGTTCCCAGACCCTCTTTTCCAGCCGGAAGTTTTCTTCCAGCGGCACCAGCGGCACCAGCGGCATTCTTTTTCCCTCTACGATGGCCAGCTGCTGCTGCAGCTCAACGGGCGCAACTACTACGCGCCCGCCAACCAAGTGCCCAACGACAACGGCTGCCACCATGTGGCCGTGACGCGGGACGGCGCCAACCGGGTGCGCTTCTACGTCGACGGGCGCGAGTCGGCGTATTCGCCCACCACGGCCCTCAGCGCCTTCAGTGACGGCCCCCTCGCCCTAGGCGCCGACCACCTGAACGGGGCCTACGGGGAGCACTTCCGGGGCATGGTGGGCGAGCTGCGCGTGTGGAACACGTGGCGCAGCGGCGAGTAGATGAAGCAAACGTACACCCAGCGGGCCGTCGCCCCCAGTACGGGCTGGTGGTGGGCTACGACATGCAGGACGCTTCCCCCAGCCAAAATGTGAGCGACCTGTCGGGCGTGGCCCAAAGCGGGCGCAACCCGGTGCCGGGCGTGCTGGGGGCGACTGCTAACCCCGGCTCGGACGACCCCGCCTGGGTGAGCACCTGCGCCCTGGCCTGCACCGTGCGGGGCAACTTCCGCACCGGCCCGCTCACCTGGGTCCCGGCCGACTCGGCCGCCCTGGCCGGCAACCGCCCGCCCGGGCACCCGAACCCGAACAAGTTCGTCACGCGCCTGAGCGTGTCTCCCAACCCCGCCGCCACGGGCGGGGCCACCACGCTGCACTTCGACCAATTGCGGACCGGGCAGGTCCGGGTGTGGGTGCAGGACCTGATGGGCACCGAGCGGGCGGCGGTGCTTCAACACACCCGGCTCACCGCCGGCCCGCAGCGCCTGACCGTCTCCACGCAGGCGCTGCCGCCGGGGCTGTACGTGGTGGTGGTGTGCTGCGGCAGCGACGAAGAGCACGTGCGCTTGGAAATTCAGTAGATTGCCGTTGCGCGGCGCGGTTTGGATGCGGGTATCGTCTTGCGCCGCGCCGCGCAACGGCAGTTAGTAAATCATTTCATTATTATCGTTATGAAACATTTCCCCCTGCGGGCGAGCTTACTGGCCTTGCCGCTGCTGGCCCTTTCCTGCGAGAAGCCCCCGCCCGAACCCGACGCTGTGCCCCTGCCGGCCGAGCTTAAATCGTACGTGCTCTTCCAGCCCGGCACCCAGTGGGTGTACCGGGACTCGGCCACCCAGCAGCTCGACAGCGTGTGGGTTGTCTCCACCGAGATGAGCGAGGTGCGCTTGGTGCTGAAAGGAAAGTCGTACCCGTTCCTCAAGCACGAAGACTTTCGGATGCGCACGCGCTCGAGCCGGGGCGGGCCCGACCTGGTCTACGGGGTGGCGCGCTACTGCTCCCTGCCCGGCGGGGAGGATGCGGGCAGCAAAGGCCCGTGCTGGTACGTCACGCGGGCGCAGGTCTTGCCCAACAGCACGGCCGACGAAGGTGGAGCCGACGTGTTTCCCTACCTCATCCCCCGCGAACAGGCCGGCGGCTTTCTTAACGTCAACAACGCCGTAATGTACCCCTACTGGCACGTCCGGCCCCTGACCGTCGGCGGCCAAGCCTATCCCAGCGTGCTGGAGGTTCGGCTCACGGCCGACGCCTCGGAAGGGGGCTGGCCGGCCTACTACGCTTGGGCGCCGGGGGTGGGCATCGTGCGCCAGCGGGTGCGCGTCCGCTTCGTGCCTTACACCCGCACCCTCGTGCGCAGCCGCATCGTGCAGTAGCACCGGGCGGCAGTGCTTCAAAGAATAGCCTGATTATCTTATCGCAAAAAGGCTCCTGCCGAAGCCGGTGGGGGCCTTTTTTGTGGGTCTTGAAGCCTTGGGAATACGCCAGACGCAGCGGTGGATTTGGGCAGGCAGCCAAGCTGCGGAGGATTTGCTTACTGCGACAGAGCTGCTTCGACCCCGCGCACGCTCGACGCCCTGCTGGCCGGCAACGGTACCAGCTTACCCCTTTTTCATGTGGTAAAACCGCACGTAATCCACCTGCATTTGCTGGGGAAAAGCGGCTTCGTCGATGCCTTTTTGGCCGCCCCATTCGCCGCCTACGGCCACGTTGAGCAGCAGGTGGAAGGGCTTGTCCCAGGGCCAGGCCTCCCAGCCGGTGCCCTCGTTGCGGGTGGCGAAGTACAGCTGGCCGTCAATCTCGGCCGTGATGGTTTCCGGCGTCCATTCCACGCTGTACACGTGGAAGGCGGTGGTGGCATCGGGCAGCTTGGTGATGCCGGTTTTCTGGTTGTTGATGCGGAAGTAGTAGGCCTTGCAGTGCGTAGTGGCATGAACGACGTTGGGGTCGTAGCCCACGTGCTCCATGATGTCGATTTCGCCGTTGTCGGGCCAGCTGTGGTTGCCGTAGGTGTTTTGGTCGGGCAGCATCCAGATGGCCGGCCACGTGCCGCGGCCAGCCGGTATTTTGGCTCGTACCTCGAAGCGGCCGTAGGTTTGGCTGCCGCCTTTGCCCCGCGAGAGCAGCCGCGCCGAGGTGTAGGCGTTGCCGGGCACCAGGGCTTCTTTGCGGGCTTCCACCACGAGGTTGCCGCCTTCCACGCGGGCGTTTTCGGTGCGGCGCTTGGTGTAGTACTGCAGCTCCTTGTTGCCCCAGCCCGAGCCGCCCACGTCATAGCCCCACTTGGTGGAGTCGGGCAGGCCGGTGTAGTTGAATTCATCGCTCCACGCCAGCTTCTCGAAGGTGTAGCGTGGCTTTTTGGCGGGCGAAGCCGGAGCAGGGGGCGCCGTTTGCAGAAAGCTGCTCAGCAGCAAGATGCCAGAAACCAGGGTCGAAATCATGCGACAAACAACGGGCTTGTAAGTAGCCGTGCAAAGTTAAACGGAGGGCTAGCCGTTGGTTGCTAGTTGCTAGTTGTCGGTTGTTAGGGCGCTTGTAAGTATTTATCAGACAACTGACAACTAGTAACTAACAACCACTAGCCAACAAGCGCCATCGGGGGCGGCCACACCCGGCTTGTCCGAACCGAGTGCGGCCACCGCTCTATCCGACGGGAATATTTGTTCCCACCAAGTCCCGCCGGAATGGCAGCAGACTGGCTTGCAGGCCAGCTTATTTGTATTGGAAAAACTTCACGTAGTCCACGTCCATCTGCTGCGGGAAGGTGGTGGTGGCGTTGGGGTCGCCGTCGAAGTCACCGCCCACGGCCACGTTCAGAATCACGAAGAAGGGGTTGTTGAACGGGTATGGGCCGCTGCCCACGTCGGCCTTGCCAAAGCTGTAAAACTGCGTACCATCTATGTACACGCGAATTTGGTCTTGGCTTCGCACCATCGAATAAACGTGGAAGGCGTCGGACAAGTCGGCTGGTTGCACCGCAGTGGTGCCTTTCAGCTCACGGGTGCCAGCCGCGTTGGCGTAGTGCATGGTCGAGAGCAACTCCCGGGGCTTGCTGCCGCGCAATTCCATGATGTCGATTTCGCCGCACTTGGGCCAGTTGTTCTGGTCGATGTCTGCCCCCAGCATCCAGATGGCCGGCCAAATGCCTTTGCCCTTGGGAATCTTGGCCCGCACGTCGATGCGGCCAAACACGAAACTGCGCTTGCCCTTGGTCAGGATGCGGCCTGAAGTATAAGCTGGGCTGCCAGAGATGGGCTTCACGGCCTTAATCGTGAGGATGCCACCGCCGGTGAACACGTTTTCTGTCGAGTTGGTGTAGGTTTGGAGCTCCCGGTTGCCCCAGCCGCCCGCGCCCAGGTCGAAGCCCCACTTGGCTTGGTCGAGGGCGCCGCCGTTGAACTCGTCGCTCCACACCAGCTCGGTGTAGGCGTTGTAGTCCTTGGCTTCGGAGTTGGCCGGGGGCGCAGGGGGCGGAGTGGGAGCCGGAACAACGGCCTTCTTTTCCTCTGTGCACGAGCCCAGGCTCAGGGCCAGCAAAAAGCCGGCCCCGGCCAAGCAGCGGCTAAACGGGGAATAGCGCGGGAGAAGATTCATAAGTTAAGTAAGAATAAGAGAAGATTTAACGGGTTGATGCCGTGGCTATTTCACCACGAACTTCATGTCGAACACCACCCCGGCCGCCGTGCTGCCCGCCCGCACCACCATGTTGGTGTTGCTGATGGAAAGGATGCGGTACACCAAATCGGGCGCGTCCGTGACGCCCATGAAGGGCCGCGGCGTGGCGCTGGTCAGCGTGATTTGCGCAAGGCCCGTGCCCGAGGCTGCCCCAAAGGAGTAGGGCGTAGTGAGCGTGCGCGGCGCCTGGCAGCCGCCGGTGCTGCCCGCCACAAACGTCTCCGCCTTGGCGTCATACGAGAACACGTTGGCGGTGCTGAAGGTGTACTCGTCGTCGGCTTGGCAGGCGGGCAGGGCCCCGGCCGTGGGGTTGCCGGCGAAGTAACTGATGGGGTCGGTGTCGCTGGGGCCGACCGTAATGGGTGCCACCACGGTGTTGTCCAGCTTCCAGGTGCGGCTCGAGCCGCCGGTGAGCACCAGCTTCACCCGGTCAACGGCCGAAATCTGCGGCGCGTACGTAATCACGGTGAAAGAGCCGTCCGGGTTGGTGCCGCGCAGGCGCAGGCTGGTGGCGGTGGCCTCCAGGATGTCGTAGGTCTTGTTCGCCACCGAGTCGGTGACGCCGATGAAGGAGCCTTTGGCGCTGAGGATAATCTGGCCCAGCGCGCCCACGGGCTTGAACACGAAATTGGAATTGGGGTCGCGGGCCTGGCCGCAAGCGCCGTTGGCAAAGGTTTGGCCGTTGGTGCCGCCGGCGTTGTAGCTGTAGGTGTAGTTGCTGCCAAAGGTGAATTCGTCGTCGAGCTGACAGGCCGGCAAAGTGCCGCCCGCGGCCGGCGCCGACGACAGCACGGTGGTGCCGTTGGCGGCCAGCCGCACGATGGCGCCGGGCTGGCTGGAAATCGTCCAGGAAGCGGCGCCGTTGCCAGCGCAGCCGGTGAGGGCCGAAAAGCTCGCGTTGTTGCAGGCCGACGGAATCACCACGTCCTTGCCCGGGCCGGTGGCCGAGCCCCCTTTCCCGGCCGAGGTCAGCTTGACCGTGAAAGTGCCGGCGCGCTGGTAGGCGTGAGTCACATCGGAGGCCGACGACACGCCCGTGCCATCGCCGAAGTTCCACTGGTACAGAAAGCCGTTCTGGGTGTTGTTTTTGAACGTCACCACCACCGGAAATTGGGTGGCGTCGATGGTCGAGGTGAAGTCCACCGTCGGGATGGGACCGTCGAGGGTGCCTTCGTCGCCTTTGTCGCAGGAGGCCAGCAGCAGGGAACTACCAACCAGCAGCAAACCCGCTTTATTCCAAATATTTTTCATGTGCTATGAAGCTGAGAGTAGGAGGGAAGCGGCTTAGTAGCCGGGGTTCTGTTTGAGGCCGGGGTTGGCGTCGAGCTCCGATTGCGGAATGGGCAGCACCAGGTTGGTGGCCGTAGGCACCGCGCGCTGAATGCCCAGCGTGCGCAGGAAATCCCGCTGGGCCGTCATCACCGGAATTAGTCCGTAGGGCGTGCCGTTGTAGCGCTTCAGGTCAAACCACCGGTCAAACTCGAAGGCCAGCTCGTACTTGCGCTCGCGCAGCACGGCGGCCGTGAAGTCGGGGGTGTTGGCCGTGAGGTCGCGGGCGGCCGAAGGCGTGTTGATGGGCAGGCCAAAGGCGCGGCGGCGCACTTTGTTGATGGCTTCGAGGCCTTCCGTCGTCGGCCCCACGGCCTCGGCCAGAATCAGGTACACCTCGGCCAGGCGCATCACCGGCACGTTGAGCGGCGAGTCCCAGATGTTGGTGTTCACCTTGCCCACAAACCACTTCTTCACGTTGTAGCCAAACGGCGAGCCGGTGGCGCGGGGCGCCTGCGTTTTGCCGTCCACAAACGCGTCGCCGGGCACCCAAACGGTGGCGGCTTTCCGGGTGTCGCCGGCCTCGTAGCCGTTCACAAAATCGGGCTCGGGCACGTTGAAGCCGTAGCCGCTGCCCGGCGTCTGGTTGGCGCCGCGGGGCCCGAAGAATTCGTTCATGGCCGAGCCCACGTTGTTGCGCTCGTATTCGTTGCGGCCGTTCACGTACTGCACCTCAAATAAAGACTCTTTCTCGTTGCGGTTTTCGTTGCCCACTTTAAAGTTGTCGGCGTAGTTGTCCCACATCGTTTTGCCCGAGTTGCTGATGACCTGGCGAGCCCACTCGGCGGCTTCCGGTTTTTTGCCCTCGGTGATGTACACCTTGGCCAGCAGGCCGGCGGCGGCCCACTTGGTGGCGCGGCCCAAATCGGTGCCGGCATAAGAAGCCGGCAGGTTGGCGAAGGCGTCCTTCAGGTCCTGCTCAATCTGCTTGTACACCTCGGCCGCGGGCGTGCGCGGAATGTTTACCGCTTCGGGGCTGGCGGGCGGCGCCGTAAACAGCGGCACATCGCCGTAGGCCCGCACCAGGTCGAAGTAAAACTTGGCCCGCAGAAATTGGGCCTCGCCCAGGCAGCGCTGCTTGATGCCGGCGCTGATGTTGGTGATGGCCGGCACCTTTTGCAGCACCAGGTTGGCCCGCTGCACGCCGATGAAGGAGCCGCCCCAAAGGCGGTTGGCCACGATGTTGGTGCTCGGAATGCTGAAAGATTCGAGCTGCTTGTACTCCACGGCGTCGTTGCCGTCGTCGCCGCCCGAAACCGAGTTATCGGCCCAGATGTCGAAAGCCCACATGGCCAAGTTGTACTGGCCTTCTTTGGTCAACTCGCTGTAAGCGGCGTTGGTGGCCTGAATGGCGTCTTGCTCGGTTTGGTAAAAGTTGGCGTCCGTAATCTGGTCAACGGGGGCTTCTTCCAGAAACTTCTCGCCGCAGCCGCCCAGCAAGCCCAGGGAAAGCAGGAACGCGGCGCAGGCAACTTTTGAAATAGTCATGACAGTAGTGGTGGGAATTTGAATGAATTAGAACCCAATGCTCAGGCCGCCCATGAACACCCGCGCCTGCGGGTAGATGCCCAGGTCGACGCCGCTGGCGCTTACCTCCGGGTCGAAGCCGGTGTATTTGGTCAGCGTGATGAGGTTCTGGCCGGTCACGTACACGCGCAGCTGGTTGGCCGCAATGCGGTTCAGGATGCTCTTTGGCAGCGTGTAGCCAAACGTCAGGTTCTTGAGGCGCACGAAAGAGCCGTCCTCGATGTAGTGCGTCGACACCCGCAGGTTGTTGTTGGGGTCGCCGTTGACGGCGCGCGGAATGTCGTTGCTCGTGCCCGGGCCGGTCCAGCGGTTCAGAATGCGCGTGGTGCCGTTGGTGGTGCTGTACAGCGCGCTCTCCGTGATGTAGCGGTTCAGGTTGTACACGTCGTTGCCCTGCACGCCCTGGATGAAGAAGCTCAGGTCGAAGCCCTTGAAGCTGGCCGTGTTGGTCATGCCGAAGGTGAAATTCGGGTTCGGGTTGCCAATGAACTGGCGGTCAGCATCGGTGATGGTGCCGTCGCCGTTTAGGTCGCGGTACTTGATGTCGCCGGGGGCCGTGCCGGAAAGCTGGTAGAACTTGTCGTTTTTGGGGTTGCCCACGTTGGCGGCCGCATTCAGCGCCAGCAGCTCTTCCTGGGTCTGAATCAGGCCCTCTTTCACGTAGCCGTAGAACGAGCCAAACGCCTGGTTGATGTCGTAGCGCACAATGGTGCCGCTCAGCGAGCCTTGGCCGTTGTAGGGCACGCCCGCACCCAGCGACTCCAGGCGGGTCTTGAAGGCCGACACGTTGAAGGTCGTCGACCAGTTCAGCGCGCCCTCCGAGCCAGTGAAGTTGTGCGAGGTCAGCGAGAAGTCGACGCCGCGGTTATAGGCCGAAGCTGCGTTGGAGTTTACCGACTCGTAGGTGCCCGACACCAGGGACGGCGGCACGCCGGCAATCAGGTTGGGAGAGTTGCGGCTGTAGAGGTCCAGGCTGGCCTCGAAGCGGTTGTCCAGGAAGCCCATGTCCAAGCCAATGTTTGCCTGGTCGTTGTATTCCCAACGCAGGAAGGGGTTGGCCAAGCGGGTGGGCGCACCGCCGATGTTGATGGCGCCGTCGGTGCCCAGCGGATAGTTGATGCCGAAGTTGATGGAGTAGAGGTACGCGAAGCGGCCGGCGTTCAGCTCGTTGCCCACGCGGCCGTAGCCAGCGCGCAGCTTCAGGTTGCTGATGGTGCTGTTGCCCTTCAGGAAATCTTCCTCCGAAATGCGCCAGCCCGCCGAAGCGCCGGGGAAGAAGCCAAACTTCTCACCCGGTTGGAAGCGCGACGAGCCGTCGTAGCGGACCGTGGCCTGGAAGATGTACTTGCCCGCAAACTCGTAGTTGAGGCGGCTGAAATAGCTGGCCAGGCGCCGGGGCTCGTCCACAGTGCCGCGGTTGCTCAGGAGCGTGTTGATGGGGCCGGCGTTGATGGTTTGCAGGTCGTTGCGCAGGTAAAGCGAGCGGTTGGCCTCTACGTTGCTGAAGTTGAACTCCTGCGCCGACTGGCCCACCAGGAACGTGACCTGGTGCTTATCGGCGAACAGGCGGTCGTAGGTCGCGGTGTTCTCAATCAGGTAGGTGGGCGCGTAGCTGGCCGTGGCCGTGCCGCCCGCCGTGATGTAGCGCTGCGTGAAGTTGGCCAACTCTGGCCCCTTGGGCGCAAAGCTGTTGAAGTTGTCGAAAATCATGTCAACCCCGACGTTGGTGCGAAAACGCAGGCCTTTCAGCGGCTCCAGTTCGGCGTAGAACGTGGTGAGGGCGCGGTTGCGGGTAAACTTCTGGTTCACGCGCTGGGCCGTGGCCAGCGGGTTTTCCTCGGTGAAGTTGTCCGAATCGCCGTTGGGCTGATACCAGTAGCCATCGGGCCGGTAGGGCTGCACGGTAGGCGGAATGCGCAGCATCTGCTGCACGGTGCCGTATTCGCCGTTGTTGCTCGTTATCTGGCGGTCGTTGAGGTGCGTCAGCGCGATGCTGTTGCCAATCTTCAGCATCTTGCCAATGTTCACGTCGCCGTTGGCCCGCAGCGTGAACCGCTCGAACTGGCTGCCCAGGATGATGCCGTCCTGCTGGAAATAGGTGCCCGACAGTGCGTAGCGGGCCTTTTCGCTGCCGCCCGTGGTCGAAAGCGAGTAGTTCTGAATCTTGGCCCGGCGGAACAGCAAGTCCTGCCAGTCGGTGCCTTCGCCCAGCGAGTCGGCTAGCGCACCCGGGTCGCGCAGCTTCTCGAGCGCAATGGGCTTGCCGGCCGCAATCAGCGACTCGTTGTTGATGGTGGCGTATTCGCGGGCGTTGAGCAGGTCCAGCTTGCGGGCTACTACCTGAATGCCCCGGTAGGCGTCTACATTCACGGCGGCCTTGCCTGCTTTGCCGCGCTTGGTGGTGATGATGACTACCCCGTTGGCAGCACGCACCCCGTAAATGGCCGTGGCCGAAGCGTCTTTGAGCACATCAATTGTCTCAATGTCGTTCGGGCTGATGGCGGTAAGCTCGGTGTTGGTTGCGTTGCCGTTGGCGTCGGTAGAAGCCGGTAGCGGAAAGCCATCAACTACATACAAAGGCGAGTTGAAGCCGGCCGAAGTAATGCCGCGCACCCGTACCGCTGTGCCGGCCGCCCCGCCTGGAGCTCCTCCACTGGAAGTAATGGTCACGCCCGATACTTTGCCCTGAATGGCCTGGGTCGCGTCGGGCACCGGCTGGCGCACAATGTCGGCCGCGCCCACCGACGAGATGGCCCCGGTCACGCTGCCGCGCTGCTGGGTGCCGTAGCCCACCACCACAATCTCATTCAGCTTCTGCACGTCTTCCACCAACTTAATGGTGAGGGGGCTCGTGGAGGCAGTTGCCGTTTGCGTGGCAAAGCCTACCGAGCTAAAGACCAGGGTGCTGCCCTCGGGCGCGCTCAGGCTGAAGGAGCCGTCCGCACCCGTGGCGGTGCCAATGGTGGTGCCGCGCACCAACACGGTGACGCCGGGAATACCGGACCCGTCGGGGCCCGTCACGCGCCCGCTCACGGGCACGTCGGCGGTGGGGCTAACCAGCGGACGCACAGCGGCTACAACCGATGTGCTGGCAGCCAGTACGGGCAGCCCGCAAGCCAGCAGCACCGCCGTGCGCCGCAACAGCGCAATCAGGTAAAATTTCTGCTTCATGGTGGGATTACTGAAGGAGTGAGAAAAAGAAAAAAGGAGAATTAAAGGGGGAATCCCCACAGGGGAGGCTACTTGGGGCGGCTTGCTTCGGCGGTGGTCGCGCCGGAGCGCGGCACTGCCGAAGCCGGCCGCGCGGCACCGGTTGTGCCCGTGGGCGCCGTGCCGTTCTGGGCGCTAAGCCCGCCCGCGTACCGGAACCGCGCCGTTTGCGAACCCACGCGCAGCGTGAACCAGCCGTCTTCGAGCTGCGGCCGGCCCTGGCCGTCGGGGTAGCTCAGGTCGCGCTGGGGGGCGATGGTGAAGGTGAGCTCGCGGGTTTGGCCGGCGGCAAAAGCCTGTTTGTCGAAGTGCTTGAGCAGGCGCACCGGCCGGGTAATGCGGCCCACCTCATCGGTCAGAAACCAGAGCACGGCTTCCTGGCCGTCGCGGGGGCCGGTGTTGCTCACGCGCACCGTGGCGCGCAGGCGGGCCGTGGAGCCAGTGAGCACAGAATCGCTCAGCGTTAGGCCCGAATAGGCGTAGGTAGTATAGCTCAGGCCTTCGCCAAACTCCGTCAGCATGGAGCTTTTGTACTTGGGCCCGCGCTTCTCAAAGCCAGCGCCGAAGTCGCTCAGCTCCAGACTGTTTTCGTTGTTGTCGTGGTGGTAGTTGGAGATGTGGCCCGCAAACTGCGGGTAGGTGAAGGGCAGCTTGCCGCTGGGGTTGGTCTTGCCGCTGATGATTTCGGCCAGGGCCGTGCCGCCGCCGTAGCCCGGCAGCCCGGCCCAAACTATGGCCGAAGTTCCTTCCGCCACGCTCCGGATAATGCCGGGCCGGCCGCCAATCATGAGCAGTACGGTGGGCTTGCCGCTGGCTTGGGCCGCGCGGGCCAGCTGCTGCTGGTCGTCGGGCAGGGTGAGGTCGGAGGTGTTGCCCATGCCTTCGGTGTAGGGCCGCTCGCCCACTGCCAGCACCACGGCATCGGCCAGCTTGGCCGCGGCGGTAATGCTGGCCAGCTGCAGCTTGCCCTTGGCGTCGCGGTAGGGCAGGGTTTCCACCCGGGCGCCGGGGTATTCCTTACGCAGAGCCTCAAGCAGCGTGGGCACGTCCTTGGGGTAGTTGTCTTCGGGGCGGCCCTGCCAGGCCAGCGTCCAGCCGCCGCTGAGGTTGGCGCGCGAGTCGGCCGAGGGGCCCACCACCAGCAGGCGCTTCACGCGAGCGGGAGCCAAGGGCAGCACGTTTTTATCGTTTTTGAGCAGCACTACCGACTCCCGGGCCGCGGCCACCGCCTGGGCCCGCAAGGCCGGGTCGCCCACCCGGCTGAGCCGGTCGGCGCGGGGCATGGGGTTTTCAAACAAGCCGATTTCGTCCTTCATCTGCAGCACCCGCCCCGCCGAGAGATTGATGCGCTCCTGCGTGAGGCGGCCTTCCTGCACCAGCTCTTTCACGTAGCGGCAAAAGGCGGTGGTGTAAGGCGTCATGGCCATGTCCACGCCCGCGTCGATGGCCATCCAGGTGGCCTCCTTCTCGTTGGCCGCCACCTTCTGCACGCGCACCAGTCGGATGATGTCTTCCCAGTCGGTCACGGCCACGCCTTTGAAGCCCATTTGGCGGCGCAGCAAGTCGGTCAGAATGGCTTTGGATGCGTGCGTGGGCTCGCCGTTGATTTCGCCCGAGTTAATCATAATCGACTTCAAGCCGGAATCGATTGCAGCTTGAAACGAGGGACGAAAGAACTCCTGCAGCCGCTGGTCGGGGATTAACGCGTTGGTGCGGTCCCAGCCGTTGCGCGGGTCCGAGTACCCCAGGAAGTGCTTACCAGAGCCGGCCACTTTGTAGGGCGCTATCTCGGTGTTGGTTTGCAGCTCGCACACAAAAGCCGCCCCCATGCGCGAGGCCACCAGCGGGTCTTCGCCGTAGGTTTCGTAAAAACGGGGCCAGTAGGCGTTCACTCCCAGGTCGAGCACCGGCGCGAATACCCAGTGGTGGCCCAGGTCTGCCGATTCCAGGACCGTAGCCCGGGCCGTTTGGCGGGCCAGTTCGGGGTTGAAGCTGGCGCCCAGGTTGATGTTGTGGGGGAAGATGGCGGTGCCGGCCACGTAGCTGGCGCCGTGCATGTGGTCGATGCCGTAGATGATGGGGATGCGGAGCCGCGACTCGCGCAGGGCTATGCG
Source organism: Hymenobacter sp. (assembly GCF_036388155.1). Taxonomy (NCBI): domain Bacteria; kingdom Pseudomonadati; phylum Bacteroidota; class Cytophagia; order Cytophagales; family Hymenobacteraceae; genus Hymenobacter; species Hymenobacter sp. The sequence continues at coordinate 54,375 of NZ_DASVSI010000175.1, forward strand.
CTGCAGCGCCGCCGAGTAACGCACCCACTGCGCGGCCGGCACCGCCTCCCCATTTAAGAATGACCCGATATGAAAATCCCGCACCAGAGCCGCGGCCTTAGCAGAATCCAGCACCACGTCTTTTTGCATTCCGGTGGTATTGATGACCGAAATGTTGAGCTGGGTCATTTGCCCAATTTTCTCCTCCAGCGTCATTTGCGCCAGGAGTTGCTGCACGCGTGGGCTAAAGCCAGAAGCAGGTGTTTCGGCGGCTACGGGTGAGACTGCCGGCGCTGTGGCCGCAGTGGGTACCGCGTTGCGTTGGCACGCCACTGCGAGGGGGAGCACCAGCAGCACTCTGGCCCGAGTCCGTAGGCTACGTAGGCCACCCTGCAGCACGGGACGCCTGATTGTTGAGAGAAGGGTGAGAAAGGTGCGAAGTGCGGACATTGGGCAAATAGAATTGCCCAAATGTATGCGAGTGTGTTTTGCAAATGCAATTACCAAAATGGCCTTAGAGGCTTGATTTGGCCCTTTTTATAGAGAATATGCTTTTTGCTTATACGCTTGCTGCACACGCAAAAACTCCGCTTTCCCGCCTAATCCTTACGCTGCCGACTTTTCAAAAACCCAGACTTTGGTCTAAAAAACAACGAAAAAAAATTGCCAAAATCCCAAAAAAAATACTCTTAGCGGCTCTCTGTTCGCGATAGGCCCTTAGTTGTGCCAGCAATTACCAGCAGAGCAGAATTGTGTTAGAGGGAAGTCTCGCAATCGTTGCCGGAAGAAAAGCAAGGCCAAGAATGCCGTTATGCCTCGTCAACGTCCGCCAATTCGGCGGTGGCGTCTAGCAGCACATGCGTCCAAGGCTCACCGTCTTCGAAATCCTGCGCCTGGCGGCGGCGCTGCAAGGCCGCCAGCACCTTTTGGGCAAAAGCCCAGCTGGTGGCTTGCCGCAGGTCCAGCACCCGCGCAAGCTCCGAGGGCGAATACACGCCCCTGTGTGCGTGGAGCAAGAACACCGCATACAGGGCTTTGACAATGGAGAACTTGCACTTTTGTAATAAGGTGCCGGCCGTGGCCGACTCGACGTAGCGGCACCGGGTGCAGCGCCGGGCGAAGGGCTCGCGGGCCTCGCAGCTCTTCTCGTGGCCGCACTTGCGGCAGCGGTAGCCGCCGTGGGCCCACTTCAGGTCGGCGAGGTAGCGCAGGCAGGCTTCTTTGTCGGGGTAAATCTGGCTGAACTCGCCAAAGTCAACTTCCCGCGCCTCAATGCGGGCGGCTTTTTCGGCGTGCAGGTCGCGGCTGAGGTCGCTGTTGAGCTTCTCGATGGCCGCCGACTGCAGGGCCAGCAGCCCGTTGGCTTCGAGCAATTCGCGGTTTTGGGCGGCCACCGTATCGTTTTGGCGGTGTAGTTCGGTAGTGCGCTGGGCCACCAGCGCTTCCAGCTCGGTGTTGAGGCGGTCTTTTAGCTCTTGGTTTTCACGCATTTGCTCCACCAGGCGGTCTTGCGCCTGGTGCTTTTTGCGGAGCTGTTTGAGCAGCCGGTGCTGGGTAAGGAGCGTGGTGTCCATCAGGCCCTTGAGCTTCTCGCCCAAGGCGTAGCTCAAAATGACGACCTCGGCCAAAAAGGCCACGTACAGGCTGTAGACGGTATAGGCATTGTTGTAGAAATCGATGCCCAGCTTGCGCATGATGAGGAAGGCCAGGCTGGTGGCCACTAGCGCCTGGGCCAGCAAAAGGTAGCGTGATGGCCGAAAGCCGCTGCGATATGCTTGGAAGCCAGTGTAATACAGCAAGCCATACGGCAGCAGGTACAGCCAGAAGCTAAAGCCCGAGTGTATCACGGCGGCGTCGAGCACCAGCAACCCCGTGCTGATGCCCACCACCCACAATCCCAGCCGGTGCAGCCGCGGCAGCCGGGAGGCGGTGTCGAGAAACCCACTGGCGTAGGTGGCAAACGTGAGCAGGAGCAGTACCGGCGCCGCCGCCCCAATGAAGTGGTTCAAGAGCGGGCCTCTCGGCCACAGGTACTGGAACCCCAGGCCGTCTTCCGACAGGAACAGGAGCGTCCCGCTAGCCACGTAGAGCACGTAATAGAGGTAAGTCCGGTCCTTCAGGAAGAAGAACAAAATCAGGTTGTAGAGCACCATGATGAGCAGCACTCCATAGAAGCAGCCCAGCAGGCAGTACTGCACCGACAGCTCCGGGATGAGCCCGGCCGCGCTGTGCAGCATGGCCCGGAAACTGGTGCGGGTATCTGAGCGCAGGCGCAGGTAGTAAGTCTCGGTCTGGCCCGGCCGCGGAGGCAAGTCAAATAGAAAGTTTTTATAAGGGTGAGGGCGGGTGGCAAAAGGCAAATTGGCACCCGTGGCCACGCTGTCGTAGGCCGTAGCTCCTGGCTGGCGGGGTCTGAAAAACACGGCGCCACCAATGTGCGAGTCGTAGAGCTCGAGGTACACCGCCGCCGTTTCGGTGGGTGCGTGGCGCACCGTGATGCGCAGCCAGTAGGTGCTGCGCGGGTGCTGAATGTTGGGCGGTTGACCGGAGCCCTGCAGCCGCTCAAACCGGGTGCGCCAGGTTGGCTGCTGCACGTCGGCGATGGTGAGCTGGCCCGTGGGGTCCTCCAGCACGCTATAGTAGTTCTCGGCTAGGTAAAATTCGTTCAGCGAGGGGTTTACGGTTAGCGTGTCTTCGGGGGCGGCCCAAGCACGCAAGCTGGTGGCGCATAGCACCCCGACGGCCAGGCCGGCACAGCGCAGCAGCAGCTTCAGCCACTTGGTAAACTCTCCGCAACGACCCAATGGTAGATTCGAATTGTGCGACGTTTGCATAGGGCGTCCAAAATACAAAAAAGCCCTCCGACTTTCGGTCGGAGGGCTTGGTAAGGACCCACTCACCCGCATTAGAGCCGGAACTGGGCACTGAATTTGACCCCAAAATTGGTGGAATTGGGCAAGTTTCGGTAGGTGAGGCGGTGCAGAAAATCGACGCGAATGAATTTGAAAATATTCTCCACGCCGTAGCCGGCCTCGGCGTAAGGCAACCGGCCCAACGACTGAATGCGGGGCAATTCCTTGCCGTCCGGGTCGCGCCGGGGCTGCTTGGTGTTAGCTTCGGAAAGGCCACCGTAGAGCACGTTGGCGGTGGCCACCAGGCGCCAGTTTAGCCCGCGAATGCCAGGCAAGCTGTTCAGTAGCAAGCCCTCGAAATGCTGGTCGAGCCGCAACGACACCGAGCGGTCGGTGACGAACTCGCGGTAGTTCATCAGGTTGAAGGCGTTGGCGTTGTAGAAGGGCGTTTGGTTGCCGAGCGGGGTGCGCAGAATGAGGTAGGAAACGGCGTTGGGGATGTAGCTGCCCTCCAGGCGATAGTTCAGGCGGCCCAGCTGGCCCAGCGGCACGCTGTGGGTCATCAGCAAGTTAAACTTTTGGTAGGCGGGGGCCTTGCTGGCATTCATCAGGTTGCGCACTCCGATGATGTACCGGAGCGTGAACACCGGCCAGCGCCGCAGCCCCACGGCCCGCCGGCGGTTTTCGTTCTGCACCAGGTTTTCGTCGGCCGCATAGCGCGACTCCAGCACCAGCTCCGACAAGGACAGGTCGCGGCTGAGCGGGGCGTTGTCGCTGCGGTCGTCGGTGCTGAAATAGGCAAAGTCGTGCAGCGGCTTGATGCCCTGGCGCCGCAGCGTCACGGTTTGGGTGAAGCCGTGAAACAAGTCGCGCTGCAAGCTCAGGGCGAACAGGTTGCGCATAATGGGCCCGCCCTGGCGGAAGCGCCCCCAGCGCGAAGCGGCCGCAAACAGGTTGTTGTCGCCCAGGAAATCGTTGTCCAGCAGGGCCACTTGCTCCACGTCGTGCCGAAACTCGCCGCTGAGCACCGTCCAGTGGCGTCGCTCGGCCACGTAGCTGGTTTTCAGGCCGTATTTGAAGCGACCATCCTGGGTGCCATACGCCAGATACCCTTGCGTAAGCCAGTCGCGGCTGATGTCGGGCGTGGTGCGGAAGCCAAACCGGAAGCGGCTGCCCTCGAAATCGTTGCGGGAGTACGTGCTCAAAATTGGCCCCAGGTCCCAGCGCCCCACGCGCTTGTAGCCGTTCACAAACAGCTCGACCCAGTCGAGCAAATTCCGCACCGACGGCAGCTGCTTGGCCGAGTCGAGCACGACAAACGACTGCTGCTCTGCCAGCGTGAGGGTATCGGGCCGGTGCTGGTCGAAGTAGCCCATTTCCTGCGGCACGCCGCTGCGGGCTTTCTTGCTGGAAGCGTCTTCGGTGGGCTCCACCAACGACGATACCACGGGACGGTCATAGAAGCCGTCTTCGGTATGAGGCTGGTTGCGCACAAAGTTGCTGCTCAGCGTGGTGAGGCGGACCAGCATGGCGGCCTGTTTTTCGTAGGGGCGCACGCTCAGCACCAGTTTGGTGCGGGTAGGCAAGCCGGGGCCTTGGGTGGGAGAAGTGAGGTCCTGGTAAATGCGCAGGTCGCTGACAAAGTTGATGTTAGCGCCCTGGCTGGCGGCCAGGTCCACGCGGCGCAAAGCATAGCCCGTAGCGGTAATCCAAATGGTGCCTTTGAAAGCCAGGTCGTGCTTGCGCTTGGGCGTAACGGCAATTTTGTAGCACCAGTCCTGGCCCAGGTACACGGAATCCTGCAGTTCGTACTCGTAGGTGAGGCGGCCGCCCTCGGCGATGGGCGAGATGAAATCTTTGCCCAGCACGTTCTGCCAGTTGGGGTAGAAATCGAAGTTCTGGAAGTTGGAGCCCAGCATTTGGGAAAGCACCGAGCCTTCGCGCGGTCCCGCCCCGCGCATTTGCTTGTGCAGCAGGTCTTCCCGGCGCCGGAGCGGCGAGAACCGCTGGTACACTTTCGACCCCACCTCCGACGCAAACACGGGCAGGGGTGCGTCGGCATCGGCGGCGGCGGCGGCCCCCTGGCGCACGGCCAGCGCCCGAATGTCCTTGATAACCTTGCGCTTGGCCATGCTGGCGGGCAGCTCGGTCAGGCTGGTTTCAATGCGGTTGTAGGAGTCGAACTCCACCGCTTGCAGGGATTGCCGGCTGTTTTCGGGCTTGTGCTTCTGCACTTCGCGCAGGATGCGGAAGGCCGGGTTTTCCGGCTGGCGCGACAGCACCACCACTTCGGCCAGCGACACGCCGCCGGCTTTCAGGCGAAACAGCACCGATTGGGTGGGCTCGGCCGTGAGCTTGCGCCGCTGGGTGGCAAACCCAATGGCCGATGCGGTAATGGAATCGGGCGTGCCCGTCACGGCCAGCTTGAACTTACCCTCAGCGTCGGCTGTCACGCCGTTGCCAGAATTGGGAATAAATATGGAAGCAAACGGCACTGGCTCGCCATTCGTAGCCTCCACCACTTGGCCGCTAATCAGAATACGCTGGGCTGCGGCTGGTAGTGCCCAAAGGCATACCAGGAGCAACGGAGCAAGAAATCTCATACGTTGTATAGAGGAGCCAAATGCCTGAAACTGATAGTAGACCTGCAAGCTACGCAAAGCGTGAGCGTCACCCAAGTAGTTCCGGCGCCGTGCCGCTAAATTTTTAACACGGCTATAACCTGGCTCTTTTTTGCCCAAATCCGGCCTTTACCAACGCAATGGTCGGACCTCAGCACGCCAGCAGGCGCAGTTCGTAGGTCCGCATCACGCTCTCAATGGAGAGGTGTTCTTCGGCGTAGCGCCGGGCGTTGGCGGCCAGGCCGGCGTGGTCGCGGGCCAGGGCTTCGGCCAGGCCGGCATTGAGCGCGGCTTGGTTTTCGGCTTCCACCAGCAGGCCCATGCGGTGCTGCTGCACCAGCGCGTGCATGCCCGAGCCGGCGTTGGAGGTGATGAGCGCCACGCCGCCCACGGCCAGCACGGTGGTGAGCTTGGAGGGCATCACGAGGTCGCCGGCGTTGGCTTTCTGAATGACCAGATGCACGTCGGCCAGATTGAGAAACTGGTTGAATTTCTCGAACGGCTGCAGTGGCATGAACAATACGTTGGGCACGGCCAGCTCCTGGGCCAAGGCCTGGAGCTTCTCTTTGTAAGGGCCCGAGCCGCAGATGACGAACTTCACCTCGGGCTGGGTGCGGAAGGCTACGGCGGCGTACAGAATGGCTTCCAGCCCCTGCTTTTCGCCGATGGCGCCCGAGTACAGGGCAATGCGGTCGGTGGGCTGAAAGCCAAACAGCGTTTTCAGCTGGGCGCGGTCGTGGATGGGGTAAAACTGTCCCACGTCGGTCCAGTTGGGAAACAAGGCCACCGGCTTGGTAGTCTTCTCCCGAATTTTGGCCACCATGCCCTCGCCCACGCTGGTTATCAGGTCGCTGCGGTTGAAGATGAACTGCTCCATGCCAAAGAGCAGGTCGATGACTTGCTTAGACTTTATCATCTGCAGGTCGCGGGCTGCCTCAATTTGCAGGTCCTGAATGTGGTACGCCAGCTTGCCGCCGCGCAACGCTTTGTAGAAAGCGCCCAGTAGCCCAAACTGAAACGACGGCGCCACGGCCACCACGTAGTCGAACTTGCGGCCCGGCAGCAGCGTGAGCAACTTGAAAAACGCCGTCAGCAAAAACGAAAAGTCCAGCAGAATGCGCTTGATGCCGGTGGGCCGCGCCGGCACGTAGGCCGGACACCGGTGCACGGTAATTTCGGCCCCGGAGGGGAGCCGCTGTTTTTCGGTGTGGTACCCGAAGCGGTGCTTGCGGTAGGGCTCCTGCACGGCCCAGTGCGGGTAGTAGGGGTAGGTGGTGAGCACCGTGCAGTCGTACCCGTGCTGGGCCAGCCACGCCATCATCTCGCCGCTGTACTTGCCGATGCCCGTGGGCTCGGGCGCGTAGTTGTAGCCAATCAGGAGGATGCGTTTTTTCATTAAGCAGTTGTTAGTTGTCCGTTGTCCGTTGTCCGTTGTTAGTTGTCCGTTGTTAGTTGTCCGTTGTTAGTGCTCGTTGTTAGTCTGAATTGTTATTTGGCTGACAACGGACAACCAACAACCAACAACTAATAACTAGCAACCAACAAAGGGCCCTTAAGCCGGCTGCATGTGGCGGGTGCGGACGAAAACCGCGGGGTTGCCCGCGTAGATGCCCCAGGCATCCAGCGGCTTGCTGGCCACCGAGCCCACCGTGAGGATGGCGTGCGAGCCGCACACCACGCCGGGGCACACCACGGCCTGGGCCCCCACCCACACCCCGTCTTCGAGCCGGATGGTGCCCAGCCGGTACGGGAAGCTGGGCACGGTGTAGTCGTGGTTGCCGGTGAGCAGCATGGCGCCCTGCGACACGCTCACGTGGCTGCCAATGGCCACGTCGGCCAGGTTGTCAATCCACACCGACTCGCCAATCCAGCAATGGTCGCCGATGGTCAGCCGCCACGGATTCTTGATGCGCACCTTGGGCTTGATGACCAATCCCGCGCCCACCCGCGCCCCAAACAGCCGCAGCAGCCACGTCTTCACGCCGTAGGGCCACGGAAAAGCGCTGGCGAAGACGTAGTAATTCACGAAGTACCACAGCAGCACCTTCAGCCGCGGGCCGGCCCGGTAGTCGCCAGGGTCAAATGTGGAAAGGTCTGTGGACATGGGGATAAATAAGGGGATGGCGCTTGGGGAAGGTCAGTGAGTGAGGCGGTCGTACAGCCGGCGCAGGCCGTACTCCCACAGGAGCACGCCCAGCAGCGTGCCGGTGCTGTTCATGATGACGTCGTCAATATCGGGTACCCCAATGCGCCACACGTATTGGATTACCTCGATGCTTATGCTTAGGCCCACCCCGATGCCCAGCAATGCCCAGCGGTTGCGAAGGGGGCTCAGGGCTGCCACCAGCAGCGGCAGCGGCACAAACAAGGCGATGTTGCCAAAAATATTGGTCCAGTAGTTCACCGGCCCAATGGCCTCCATGTAATGACGCCGGCGAATGGTGGTAATGAGCGGCTTGAGGTTCACCAAGCCGGGTGACCAGTGCAGCCCCGCCCGCCGCCGGGCAAAAAAAACGATGTACAGCAGCAGGGCCACGTAGACCACCGCGGCCATCCACAGCGCCGCCCTGAAGGCCAGCTGAAAGCGTCGGTTTTCAATGATAGAAGAGGAGGGCGAATAGAGCATGGTAAGGCGGCGCGAAGCACAAGGCTCCGCACCAAAATGGCGGCAGCTAAGCCGCGGGTGAGCTAGCGGGAAGGCGTTGGTAAAGATTGAGGTAAGACCGAACCATGTATCCGGACTCGAAGCGGCGGCAATTGTCGAACCCCCGCTGGACAACGGCGGCTCGGGTGGCGGGGTCTTGCAGGCGCAGCAGCGCCGCCGCGAAGGCCGGCGCATCGGTGGGGTCGGCGTGCAGGGCGGCCCCGCCGCTCACTTCGGGCATGGGCTCCACGGTGCTGGCAATGACGGGCGCCCCGCAGGCCTGGGCCTCAATAACGGGCCAGCCAAAGCCTTCCGAATACGAAGGGAAAATGAAGGCTTCGCAGGCGCTGTACAGGGCCACCAGGGTGTCGTGGTCGGGCTTCACCACGGCCACCACCCGGTCGCTCAGGCCCAGGACTTCCGCTCGGTCCAGCAATTCTTTGCCGGGCGCTTCGCCGGCGTAGCAGATGTTGCCGGTCCACCGGTTGCCCAGCGCGTGCACCATGTCGAGCAGCAGGCCGCGGTTTTTGCGCGGGTGCCCGGAGCCCACGTGCAGCACAAACGGCACTTCGGAAGCCAAGCCCGCCCGCTGCAGCCGGGCCGTGCGCTCAGCCGCCGCCAGTGGCCTAAACTCGGCGTTGAAGGAGAGGGGAATGGTGCGCCAGTCGGTGCCCGCCGGGGGGCGGTTGCCGACCAGCTCCGTGAGCTGCCGAAACGTGAGGGCCGATACGGTGGCCAGGCGCTCGGCCCGGCTCAGGTGGTGGAATATCCACTGCTGCAGCTTGCGGCCGAAGCGCGACGGCGTGGCGTGCGCGTCGGCGTGCCCCAGCCCGCCGCGGATGGCAATGACGTCGTGGCAGGTAATGCTAGTGCGTTCGCGCTGGAGGTGGCCCAGGTAAGGCGCATTGGAATGGTCGCACACGTGGAAATGAACCTGCGGAGCCGCCAGCGCCTTGCGCCGCAGCCGCCAGCGCAACACCAGCGGAAACACCAGCCATTTGTCGATGTACCCCAGCCATTTGCGCAAGCCGGCTTCCGTAGACCCGCTGCCCGTGGCAAACACCGGTATGGGGCGCCACAGCTCGGTGCTCACGCCGGCCTTCTGAAAGCCAGCCTCCAGCATTTGCGCAAAACGCTCCATGCTTTCCTGGCCATCCAAGGGGTAGTTTCCGATGAGGATAACGTGCATAGTGGTAGCGTCGCGACTGATGAAAGGAGAGTTTTTGGTGAGAAGTCCGGATTCCATGCGAAAAGCCCGCTGCCTAAATTCTGAGCGGGAAGAGCTAAGGCAAGCTCGGTGTCTGTACCGCCCTTAAGTTGGGATAGGTACCTCGGCCTCCAGCGCGCCCAGCAAGCGGGCAGTGGCGGGGCCCACGGCGAAATATTCCTCGAAAGCAGCACGGGCCCGGCGGCCCATGGCCTGTTTCTCGGCGGCCGTCAGCCGGGCCCAGCGCGCCAGGAGGTCGCGCGTACCGGCGGCGGTGTCGTCGGCTACGAGGCCCGCCCCTGCGGCATCAATCTCCCGCCAAATGTTGATTTGCTTGGAGATGAGCACGGGTTTGCCACAGGCCAGGGCCTCCACCACGGCAATGCCGAAGTTCTCCTGATGGCTCGGCAGCACAAAAGCTTCTGCTCCATAAAAGGCGCCCCACTTGCTTGCCCCCGTCAGCATGCCAGCGAACGACACCGCGCCGGCCGGCGCGCCCGCGGCCTGGGCCTGCACCGCCCGGCCATACGGCGTATCGAGGCCGGGACCGGCTACCACCAGCGGCGCGCCAGTGGGGCCGGCCGCGCCCTCGGCGTAGGCCGCCACCAGCAGGTCGGTGCCTTTTTTCTCGTGAATGCGGCTCAGAAACAAGAGGTAAGGCTGTTCTGGCGCACCAGGCAGCGCGTCCTCAAATGCCGTGCGCATGGCCGGGACAAAAGTGGGCGGTTCTTCCACACCCAAGCCGACAACCAGCTCGCGCTGCGGGCGGTAGGGGCGGAAGGGCTCCCGTGCCAGCCGGCGCTCTTCCTCGCAGGTAAAGAGCACGCCCGTGGCCTCGTTCACCACCTGCCCTTCCACCAACTTCCAAAACACCCAGTTGCGGGCGGCTTTGAGCCGGCGGCCGGCAGCCCGCTGGAAGTAGGGGTCGAGCATGCCGTGGGGCATGACGAACAGTGGAGGCCGCGTTGGGCCGCAGCGGCGCCAGGCCCGGCGGGCGGCATAGGTGGTGTACTGCCAGAGGCCGTGCACAATCACCGCGTCGAAGCGGCGGAAGTTGGCCTCCAGCCACGGGCCCAGCTGCGAGCTGTAGCCCCACGGCGCCCGGCCAGGCCCCAGCGCATGCACTGGAAAGGGCGCCGCAACCACGTAGGGCGCAGTAGGCTGGTCGAGGCTGGCGACTTCGCTTTGCATGCCATAGCTCGCCAAGCCCGCAATCATGGTGCGCACGGCCTGGCAAACGCCGCCGGCCCGCGGGTCCATGTCGGGGGTGATGTGCAGAATGGTCATGCGAAGAGGGCGCGAAGGGCAACCGCGCAGGTAAAGGTGAAACTGGGGCGCTGACGAAGGCTTGCCAGGGAATGATGTTGTGGGCAGAGAACCAAAGGCATGGCGGGTAGCCGGACTAAGCCGCCAAAGCCTCGGGTGGAGCGGGCACGGTCTTGGGCGGCCGTAGAGCCGCTATCATGATGCCTCCCAGCAGGGAGCTGAAACCCAACGCAGTGGGCTGGGCCCATTGCCCCTGCGGCAACACGAGCAGCCCGAAGCTGACGAGCAGCCAGGGCAGCAGCTCGCCGGTGGCTAGTTGGCGGTAGCTGGCGAGGGCAATCTTGGCCATGAGCAGCAAGCGGATGACGATGGCAGTCAACCCCAGCAGCAGGCCCATCTCGCCGATGAGGCGCCCCCATTCTTCCTCCGAAACCAGAAAGCCCCGGTCGCCGGACAGCAGGTTGCTGGCCACGTTGGTGCCCATGCCAATGCCGAAGCCGAAGAAGGGCGCTTGGCTCGACTTGGTGCCCACGATTGCCTCGGCCATGCTGCCCAGGTAGCGGTCTACCAGGGTGCCTTTGGCGCCGCCCTCTACTTCACTGGCCATTTCGATGCGCGTGGTGAAGGCTTCCAGCGGGTCGGCCAGCAGGCTGGTTTGGCTGAGCACGGCCACCACCAGCACGCCGCCGAATATGGCCGAAAGCATGCGCGTGAGGTAACGCGGACGGCTCGACACGGCCAACATGGCAAAAAACAGCGTGATGATGACCTGAAACAGCAGCGTGCGCGAAATGGAAAAGGGAATGGACGCCAGGAGGCCCGCCGTGGCCGCCAGCAGCAGCAGGCGGGTTACGCTGCGGGGCGTCAGCCAGAAGTAGAACACGAAGCAGGACAACAAGCTGTAGAACATGGTGTTGCCGTTGGTGAAGGAGAAGGTGCCCGGCGGACGGAAAAAGCCCAGCGCCCCGCTAAACCCGGCCCCCTCCATGTCGCCCCCCACGCCGCGGTTCACCCAGGCCGACTGCGGGCTGTAGAACTGCAAGGCAATCAGAATGGTCATGGGGATGGAAATCCACAGCAAGACGCGGCCCAGCTGCTCCACGTCGGAGCGGTCGAACACGCGGCCAATGACGAACATGAGCGGGAAGTGAAGCAGCAGAATGCGCACCCCGTACACCGCCACGTACAGGTTGTGGTGGCCAAACAGCAAGGCCGTGAAAAAAGCAACAATGCCCACCACGGTCATCCCTGTAAGGAAGGGGTTGGCCGGCAGCAGGCCGTGCCGCCACGTGGCCAGCACCAGCCACAGGGCCAACGGGTCGCGGATGATAAGCAGCGGCGCGGCCAGGCCGGGCAGCACCCATTTGCGCAGCGCCCCCTCGAAAATCAGCAACAGGAAATACGCCCAGATGCCCCGCTTAAGCAGGCGCAGCGTCCCGGACGCGGCCAGGGGCAGCGCAGCCGTCGCCGGCCGGGCCGGAGCATGAGGAAAAGCAGGCGCTGAAGGTGTCATAGTCGGAATATAATAGCTGGCTTAGCCGTAAGCAGCAAGGTGTAAGGGTATGAACATTTTTCTGTTAGTCAGCTGCTTAATGCCAATCTTGTTACCTGGGTCTTGCTACTTGCTACTGGGGTCTTGTTACTCAACAAACTCATCGGGCCAGCGCCGCGGCTAGCTCTTGCCCGTAAGCGGCCCACGGGCGCCGGCGGGCGGCTTCCTGGGCAGCACGCCCCGCTTCGGCCACCGCCGCGGGCCGCAGCAGCAACTCGGCCAGCGCCACTTGCAGCGCTTCCGTACAACCGGCCTCCACCAGCCAGCCGCTGTCGCCGTGCTCGATGAGGTCGGGGCCGGCGGTGCGGTCCGTCGTTATCACGGGCGTGCCCTGCGACATGGCCTCGGTGATGACCAACCCAAATCCTTCGAACAGGGACGGGAAGGCCAGCACGTCGTGCGCCCGCATCAGGCGCAGCACGTCGGCGTGGGGCAGGCTCGGTATCCAACGGTGCCGCGCCAGGGCGGCGTCCAGGGCCGGGCAGTCGCCCCCGGCTTTATGGCCCACCACCGTCAGCTCCACGTGCGGGGCCAGGGCCGCTACCGCGGCAAATAAGTTGGCCACGCCTTTGCGCTGCGAAAGACTACCCACGAAAAGCACTTTCAACGGCCGCCCGGCGCCTGAAGCATACGTGCGGCTCTCGCCCACAGCCGGGAAGCCGTAGGGGATTACCTCAATCGGCGCTAAGGTGCCCGGGTAGTCCCGGAGCGTGTCGGCGGTGAAGCGGCTGGCCACAAAAATGCGGTCGGCCAGGCGCAGTTCTTCGTCTTTGCGGGCCAGCTTGGCTACTGAGTCGCCGAAGCCGATGAGCGTGGGGGTCCACTCGGGCCATTTAGTGCGTTCGGGTTCGAGCAGCCGGCGCGCGGCCTGCCAGTAGCCTATTGGCAGGTCGTAGTAGCAAGTCAGCCCCAGGGTCTTCGCGGCCCGAAAGGCATCGGCGGCGCCGTCCTCGTAGGCATATACGCCGCTGGCGCCCTGCCGGGCGGCGCGGGCCAGGCTGCCGGCCACGCGCCGGTCGAGGCTGTGGTACACGGCATCGATGGAGAAGGGCCCGGCTTCGGGGCGCACCAGGGCCGTCCAGCCGGTGCGGCCCGCCAGCAAGCGGCCGGCTTCGCGCCAAGGCCAGGTGTGGGTGAGGGAGGCAAGCTCGGGCTCGAAGCGCCGCCGCCGCAGCTCCGCCAGGGGCCCCGCCGCGCTCAACCGGTCGAGCAGCTGGCCGGGAAAGGTGGCAATGGCGGTATGGAACGCCGCCAACTGTCCTGCTTGGGCAAGCCCAGCGGCCGCGGCGCGCACGTTGGCGTTGCCGGTAGGATGCGAAAAGACGAGTTTTGCAGTCATGGCTCTACGGTTCGGGGCTTGATTCACCGCGGGGCTTGCGGCGATTCCGGGTGCTCGTGCGCTCCCGAGTTGGCCGCGGAGTACTGCGGCGAAAACACTGGGGCCTGCGCCGCAGGGGCGGCGCGGCGGGCGTCGTCGTCCAAGGACTGGCGCAGGCGCAGGCCGTGCGAAGCGCCCTGAACGAAAATTCTGGCGTAATGCCACGGCAGCCCCAGCACCCGGAGCGAGCGGTGCTTGGCCAGCAGCAGCGTGCCCCACACCAGCCCTGGCTGCACCCGCGAGCCGATGAGGAAGCTGCCCAACCCCAGCAACACCAGTTCGCGCCGCGACCGGTACTTGGCCGTCATCAAGGACTCGTTGTAGGTGCGCTTGCCCCAGGCCGCCGAAAACAGGTTGCTGCGGTCGTCGTACTCCGGCCGGGGCGAGGCGTAGTGCAGCACGTAGTGCTCGTTGTCGTACACCACGTGGTACCCTGCCCGGATGACGCGCTGGCAGATATCAACTTCCCAGCCTACTTCGGCGCCCTGGCTTTCGAGCGCAGGCTCGACTTGCATGGCCGGAAACGCGGCCCGCCGAAACGAGAAATTGCAGCCCTTGATGACGTCGACCTGCACCGGCGACACCACGGCCCCGCAGTGATGGTTGCCCTGGAGGGCGCCGTTCCATCGGAACCGGCCAACCACTTTGGCCAGGGGAGGGTTGTCGCAGTCGGGTTGATTGAGCTTCAGCCGGTCGCGGCCGCCGAAAGCGCCCAACTGAGCGTCGGCGGTGTAGGCTGCGGTCACGCGGCCGGCCCAGGTTTCGGGCAGCCACACGTCGTCGTCGAGCAGGCAGAGGACTTCGCCCGTGGCGAGGGCCAATCCCCGGTTGATGGCGTGCACTACGCTCGGCCGCTCGGCTTGCACCACCAGCAGGGCCGACTGCTTTGCCTGCCATTCCTTGGCCACGGCCAAACTCTCGGCATCGCCTGGGCCCACCACCACCACCACTTCCGCCACCGGCGTGTGCTGCCGGAAAACGGAATCGAGAACCCGGCGCAAGTCCTGGGTTCTACAATAAGTGGGAATGATGATGCTGATATTCATAACAAAACGTAACAGAAGCTGTCGCCAGCCCAAGCGACCAACAGCGGCCTTTAGCCGGCGGCCAGCTGCGGCTCGTGCTGCGCCCGCCGCATTTTAATGATGCCGTAAGTGAGCAACATCACCGTCTGAATGGTATTGACGAAGATGTTGAATATGATAATGCCTTTGAGGGTGGAAATGTCGAGCAAGAGCACGCCCACAGCCATGGCTAAAACGCTGACTGGAATAAAAATCAGCGGGTGCATGGCCCAGCCCCGCGCCGTGCACAGCCCAAACGAGGCCCCGTAAATCAAGCCAATGCTGGCGCCCGCCATATTGAGCACCATTTCGGTTTGCAGGCCGGCGTAGTTCTTGCCCAGCAGCCAGAGCAAGGGGTCGGCAAAGAGCCACGAGCCGCCCACAATCCCCAACCCCACCAGCACCATCAGAAACTGGAGCTGAAGGTAGCGCCGCAGCAGCAGCGGCGAGCCGTTGGGCAGCCGCGCAAATCGCGGCGTAACCAGCGTGCTCACTAAGACTCCCACCAAGTTCAGCACGGCCACCAAGCGGCCGAGGGCGCCCACTTCGGCCACGGCCGCCGTGGAGCCCACCAGCGAAATGAGCCAGATGGTAATTTGGCCTGCCAGGCAGTAGTAGATGGCGTCGGGCAGCAGCCGCTTGACAATGCCCATGATTTCGCGGCGCACCTCCGGGTCGACCGGCTGTTCCATATCGGCGTAGGGCAGCGAAATGGTGCGCATGCGGCGGGTGCCCCACAGTTGGGGCATCCCGGCCGCAAGAATGGCCACGAAAGCCCACGGAAAGGCAAACATGGTGAGGCACAGCATGGCCAGCCGCCCCACGTTCACGCCCACCTGCAGCTTCTGAATGGCCACCACGTCCTGGTGAAGCCGGGGCGCCACTTCGAGCAAGTTGCCGGACAGCACCGAGAAAAACGGCGGAATCAGGGACGCGACCAGCAGCCCCGCCATGGGCCAGCTGGCTCCGTGGTGCCGAAGCAAGTAGAGCAGAAAAGGCGCGGAAACCAATAGGCTGCCCACGGCAAACTTGTAGCGCAGCTCTAGGCCCGTGCGCAGCACGGACCCCAGCCGGACGGGGTCCTGCCACACCTTGCCGCCCTGCGACAGCACCCCATTGATGATGCCGCCGTCGGTCAAGATGAGCATCGTGCCCAGGATGGTATTGGTCAGCGTGTAGAGGGCATATTCCTGGGTGGGCAGCAGCCGAATAACCAGTATGCCGCACGCAAACCCGACGGCCTGGATGAGCACCTGAGCAGAGCCCGTGATGCCCGCCAACTTAAACCAGCTCAGGGTATTGGCAAAGTTTGGATGTGCGGATACGCGTTGGAAAACCCCTCTAGCCTGGTTCAACTGGTTGGATATCGGTATGAATGCAAACATAACACCGGGGCCAGTTGCGTAATAAATTGGAAAGCGGCGAGTCCATGGCAACTACACCCCTACCGAAGCCGGCTTTTTGCTCTTTTTGCCGGACTGCTGGCCGTAGCCGTAGCCGTAACCATAGCCATAGGTGTCTTTGCCGTCGGCATCGTTCAGCACAATCATGGCGTGCGGCAACAGGTTGTTGCGGTAGATGTTGTCGATGATGGCCAGGCGTTTCTTGTAGGTGAACTTGTGCCGCACCAGGTACAGCGACGAATCCACCAGGGAGCTCAGGCCCAGCGCGTCGGCCACCAGCCCCACCGGCGCCGTGTCGATGATGACGTGGTCAAAGCTCAGCCGCAGTTCAGCGATGAGATGCGCCAGCTTGGGCGACATCATCAGCTCGGCCGGGTTGGGGGGCAGCGGGCCCGAGCTGACGACCATCAGACCCGGCACCTTGTTGGACGTCTTCACGATGTCGTGCACCGACACGTCGTTCGACACCAGGTATTCCGTCAGGCCGGGGCCGGCCGACAGGTCCAGCTCCTGCGACAGCGCCGGCTGGCGCAGGTCCATCTCCACCACCACCACGCGCTCGCCGGCCAGCACCAAGCTCGCACCCAGGTTGATGCTGAAGAACGTTTTGCCTTCGCCGCTGACGCCCGAGGTAATGAGCAGCACCTTATTTTCGCGCCCGCCCGCCGCAAACGACAAGCTGGCCCGAATGAAGCGGAAGGTTTCGGCCGCCGCGCTGCGGTTATGCTTGGTCACGGTCACGGTGCCATCGGTGTTGTGCGCCAGTTCGCCCAGGATGGGGGTGCGGGTGAGCTGCTCCACGTCCTGCCGGGTCTGCACCTTGTCGTTGAACAGGTCGCGCAGGTAAATGCCGCCAAACGGCACCAGCAAGCCCGCCAGCAACGACATGAGGTACATCGTCGTCTTATTGGGGCTCACCGGGTAGGGCAATGCCGCCGCCGAGTCGATAACCCGCAGGTTGGAGATGTTGGACGCGAGCGTCATGCCGGCCTCTTCCCGCTTCTGCAGCAAGAACGCGTAGATGTTCTGCTTGATGGCTTGCTGCCGGTTGATTTCGCCAATCTCCCGCTCAATGACGGGCACGTTGCGAATGCGCGACGAGAACTGCCGCGAAGTGGCTTTCAGGTTGTTGCTCGTGATGACGAGGCTGTTCTTGATGTTGCGCAGGTTTTCCAGAATGTTGGCCCGCAGGTTGCCAATTTGTTCGTCCATGGTCACCACCAACATGTTGCCTGGCTCGGTGGTGCGCAGCATGCGCTCCCGCTCCAGCTGCAGCTCGTTGAACTTGCCAATCAGGCCCAGCAGGGTGGGGTCCTGGATGCCCAGCGAGCTGGGCACCAGCTTGGACTGGCCGCTGCCCTGCTTCAGGTAGCTCTCTATCGACTCCAGCACGTCAATCTGCGTGGCCCACTCGCTGAGCTGGCGGTTGTTTTCGCTGGCCTGGGCCACGTAGGTGTTGGCCTGAGTGGTCACGTCGGCCACTTCGTTTTGCTGCTTGTACTGCTCCACGTTCTTCTCCACCCCGGTCAGCTCGCTGGTGAGGGAAGCCAACCGGTCGTCCAGAAACCGAATGGTGCTGGTGGCCGTGCGGTTTTTATCTTCCAGCGCCTCCTTGTTGTAGTCCTCCATCAACTGGTTTATCACGGCGCGGCCGCGTTCCGGCAGGGCGTCTACCAGCCCCACGGCCAGCACATTGCCTTCCTTTTTCACCGGGGCCACCGTGAGTCCGCCCACAAACTGGTCCACCAGGTCGTGGGGGTTGCGGAAGTGAATAATTATCTTCTTTTGGTTCTCGTCGGAGGGCCGAAAGTTCACGTACCCCGGCATCGACACGATGGTGAACGTGCCGTAGGGGCGGCTGATTTGCTGCCCAAACTCGTATTTGGAAACCCGGCCCGTGTGCTCGCCCAAGTTGAACGAGTTGTTGCCCGCCAGCTGCACCGTCACGCTCTTGTCGTAAGCCGTCGAATCAAGCTTGTTGATAATCAGCTTGATGGGCAAGTTTTTCTCGTACATCTCCACGTCCTTGAAGCGCCCCTGAATGTAGTAGCTCGTATTCAGCGACAGTTCGTTGACCACGCGCAGCATCAGCGTTTTGGACTTGAAAAACTCGATTTCGTCGTCGATGCTTTTGCCCGGTGCCCCAATGCTCGAGGCCGAACTGCCTCCCAAGCCCGGCAAATCCGGGCTGGTTTTCTCGTTCTTAATGAGCGCCGTGCTGCTTACATAGAACTGTGGGATTGACAAATACCGCAGATACAGGAACGTGCTGCCCACGGCAATTGCCACGCCCAGCAAAAACCAATACCAATACCGCAAGTACCCCGCAAACAGCGCGTTAAGGCTCTTTGCGTTGGGCTGCTCCGCGTTCAGCGGAAACATTTCCGTTGCCATAGCTAAATAATGTTAAGGACTGGAAGCTCGATGAAAGTCTTATCGGAACACGACGCTGCTGGCCACAAAGAGCACCAGCGAAACAATAGAGAGGTAAATGGGCAAGTTGACGGAGCGCGTGCTCACCTGTAGCGCCTTGGCTTTGTCGGGCTCTACGTACACGATGTCGTTTTGCTGCAGGTAGAAGAAGGGCGAATTGAGCACTTCCTTCTTGTTCAGGTTGAGGCGCGTGGTGGTGCGTTTGTTGTTCTTTTCCCGAATGATGAGCACGTCGTCGCGCCGGCCGTACCCGGTCATGTCGCCGGCCAGGCCCAGGGCCTCCAGCACGTTAATCTTCTCCGTAGGGACCGTGAAGGTGGCCGGCCGGTTTACCTCGCCAATCACCGTGATGCGGAAATTCAGGTAGCGAATCGTGACCGTGGGCCCCTTCACCGACTTGCTCAGAATGGTGGTGATTTTCTCGGTGGCGTCCTCTCTCGTCAAGCCGCCCACCTTTATTTTGCCCGTCTGCGGGAAGTTCACTTCCCCGTTGGAGTCCACCAGGTAGCCCTCGGTGATGCGGTTGCTGGCCGCGGTGCCCGCGCCGCTCCCAGCCGTGGCCGGCAGTAGAATTCCGCTGTTGTACACCAGGTTAGATTCCGGATTGAGGCTGTTGACGACAATGCTCAGCAAATCGCCCGGCTCAATCTTGGGTTCTACGTTGTTCGTGATGGTCGTTTGGGTGGCGGTGTTGCCGCTCAAATCGCTGAAGTACGTGAGGTCTCGTCCGGCGCTGCACGAAGTGAGGAACAGCACCGCTGCAAGAAGAATTGAGTAGAAGGTTTTTGCGAAGAATGAAAAAGATTGTTGGGGGTAGTTTGAGGGCATGTTTATGGATGTTGGAATAGGTAAATAGGAAGTCGTATGATTACTCGCACCAGTCTAATAATTAGGCGAAATGTGCAAGCTTAAAGATATAAAGAATTTCTAATTAGAATGTGTTAATACCCACTCGTGGGCTCAGGTAGTGGGGACGGGCCCGTTGCCAGGTCTCTGCTTCGTTTCCACCCGCCAGCAACGCCAAAATGGCCCGCAAGCGCTACGGCTGCCGACCTGTTGGCAAAGCGCGTAGATGCCCGGCGCCAAGGTTTTTCCTCAGTGTCGGGCACTACTGTGGGTTGGAGTGACGGCCACTAAAAGGCATTGTGATGACCTTTGATGGTTTGAAATACCGTCATGGCCACAATCTTTACGTCGAGCCAGAGCGACCAGTTCTTGATGTACCAGATGTCGCTTTCCACGCGCTTCTCCATGGAGTTGATTTCCTTGGTTTCGCCGCGGTAGCCGCGCACCTGGGCCAAGCCCGTGATGCCGGGGGCCACAGTGTGGCGCTGCATAAAGTCGTTGAGCATTTGCGAATACTCCTCGGTGTGCTTCACCATATGGGGACGGGGGCCCACCACCGACATCTCGCCGCGCAGCACGTTGAAAAACTGTGGCAATTCGTCTAGGCTCGTCTTCCGCAGAAAAGCGCCCACCTTGGTAATGCGAGCGTCGCCTTTGGAGGCTTGCTTGTGGTCGGCTTCCTTATTAACGTGCATGCTACGCAGTTTGTAGCAGTAGAAGGGCTTGTTGTCTTTGCCGGTGCGCAGTTGCCTGAAAAGCACGGGGCCTTTACTTTCCGATTTGATGAGCAGAGCCAGCAGCGGCAAAAGCCAGCTTAAAATAAAGATTACAACCAATAACGCGAACACTGCATCAAACACCCGCTTCGTAGAAATCAGGCGACTTCCTGCTTTGTTGTTGCGTCCTTTGGACAGATGGACCGGGCGCTCAGTCGCTGGAAAAGTAAGATTGTATTCCATTGCTAAAGGCGGGTGTGAGTGGAAGGGAATATTAGTGGGAGTGGGAAAGGGGTAGGGTGGATGTACTGCCTATATTATGGAGTCGCTTTTCGAAAGGAGACCATATGACGCTAAGCATAGCCTGGAATAGGTGCAGGAATGGTTTAGTCATATTTTATGAATTTTGTTCAAATCTTTAATTAAAAAGTTTATTTTACTGTAAATCTACGCAACAGTTGCTCTTTATCAAGTTAAATTTTGACTTTACCATTTATTTTATAGTTAAAAATAGTGTTTTCACTGTGCACCGGTTGTGCTAAAGCCAGAACCCTAAATTTATAAATTTTCCTAGGGCACCCTGAACCATTGACTGGTATTTTGCAAACGGTTTTGTTGCTATCAATGTGTTAGTATTCAATGTATTGAGTCATCTGCTTTATGTCAAGACACCAAACGTATAACCAGCCTTCTGCAATCGGTGTAGAAACGCTCTTTTATCACGATAAAATGCGCTATATACAGACTGTTAATTATGTAAATCGGAGAAATTGCAACTAAAAAGATTTATTGTCTTTACCGGTAATTTCATATACTCAATGCTAAGCTAATAAGCTCAGCGCTAATCTAATAAGCTCAGCTGCTCACTTAATTCGATATACTTTTTAGCTTATCTGGTTCCAAAACACCACAATACGTGCGTTCGTTGGGGTAGAGAACAGCATAACTTCTCCATTTTATGTAATTGGTGAGGGCTTCTGCTATTGGTAAGAGAACGGAACAATGCTTAGTGGTTCGCTGCCTTTCACACTGAGGCACAAAGGTCCCCGGCAGCCTCGCGCTTAGAACTGCCACACAACAAAGGCTACAGGCGAAAGCAACAACTTGGGCTGCCTGGCTCCTCAGTCTGGAAGGTGCTGAATGACAGATGAGTCCTGACCAAAAAGAACGGCAAATGGCGCACTCCGTGGCCCACCGTAGTGGGCAAGGATGCGCCATTCCCAGTCAGGTAGGCTGTGGCTAATGGGGCTGTGAGCAGCCAGGGCTAAGCATAGGCCTTATGAAGGGCGCACGAAGGAGGCCCGAGCGAGTCGGTGGAGCGAGCTACCTCATCGGGGAAGGCATGGCCGCAGCGGCGAATGCACGGGCGCCAGAAACTCTGGTAAGTCTGTATCCAGCCGTGGTTGCCGAAGGGCAAGGTGTTGTTGTCGCGGTTGTGGAAAGGCAGGTTGGCCTCGTCCCAGTTTTCATAGGCGGCCGAAAACTGCTGGGCCACGGCTTTGCGCGGAATCCGGAAGCCGGGCGAGAGTTTGGGGAAGTGGTTCGCCAGAAAGATGTCGTCGTAGAGGCCCTGCTTGCGAAGCTTGCGCTGCACGTGGTAAAGCGCGATGTAGTACCGGAAGGTGGAGGTAATGCGGTAAAAGGTGCTGACCTTTTTGAGCGCAAAGCCCCCGTTGCCGAAATACTCGGGCGTGGTGAAGCCCGTCAGCCGACGGAGCCAGGTGCTGGGCCGAACCCAGTGGTCGTTGTAAATGACCGACCCGATGTAGTCGTACCCTAAGCTGCACCACTGCTCCAGCTCATCGCGGAAGACAAACGCGTCGAGGTGGCAATTCAGCACGTATTCATAGGCCAAAAAGCGCTTGTAAAAGACGTGGGAGAGCATAAGCTCGCAATAGGCCTCATGGCCTTTCCAGTCGAAGCGCTCGAGGAGCACAGTGGCTTTGCCCTGGCAGTAGTTCTCGTACCACGTCGTGTCGAGCGCGGTGGGCGCCATGAATGTAATGGGGTAGCGGGACAGGACGGACAAGATTTGGTCGAGGGAGATGGTTTCCAGTTCAGAGGGCTTCTCCAGGTGCACTGGAATTACTACGGTAACGAGTTGGCGGTTCATGTTGCATGTAGGTAGGGAGTGGAAAGGGCTGATGGGAAGGAAAAGGCCGTAGATGAGGTCTGGACCGACGGTGATAAATAGCGCCGGTATGAGTACCCTATCTAGCCAGGTTGGCCAGCCAACACTTGCGAACTGAGTGCTTCAGCGGGGATTCTGGCACTTTAGCTATGCGGCCGTAGCCGGGAAAGGGGGCGAGCGCGCGCCACAGCGGTGGGCACGGAAAAGCGGGGGCCGGCATCTGCGTCAGCGGAAATGTGGGACCCGCCGGTGGGGACGTAAATGAGTGAGTGCGATTTTGGGACCTGTTTAATGAAGCTCTAATGAAAAACGGAATTAATTTCATAAAATCAATATTTTTTTAGATATTGTTTGGAAGAAATGTAGTTAAGCTCTTAATTTTCCAGTAGGAACTCGAGGTGAGTGTTCGCTCTGGCTGTTGGGCAAATGGCCACCTCAAGGCGCTGAATTGTACTCTTCCCGTTTCTACTCTTTCACCTATTATCCACATTACTTACTATGAAGGCAGTAATTTTTGCAGGCGGTTACGGCACGCGCATTAGCGAAGAGAGCGGCGTGCGACCCAAACCCATGATTGAAGTTGGGGGCAAGCCCATTCTGTGGCACATCATGAAGATTTATTCCCATCACGGCATCACCGAATTTGTGGTGTGCTGCGGGTATAAGGGCCACATGATTAAGCAATACTTTGCCGACTACTTCCTGCATAACTGCGACGTGACCTTCCGCATGGACCGCGACGAGATGCAGGTGCATAAGACCAATGCCGAGCCCTGGACGGTGACGCTGGTCGACACCGGCCTCGAAACCATGACCGGCGGCCGCCTGCGCCGCGTGCGCGAGTACGTGGGCGACGGTACTTTCTGCCTGACCTACGGCGACGGCGTGAGCGACGTCGACATTGCCGCTTCCATCCGGCAGCACCGCGCCACGGGTGCCCAGGCCACGCTCACGGCCGTACGCCAGCCCGGCCGCTTCGGGGTGTTCAACCTGAGCGAAGACTCCGACCAGGTGGACACCTTTATGGAAAAGCCCGAAGGCGACGCCACGCCGTGGATTAACGGCGGCTTCTTCGTATTGGAGCCCAGCGTGTTCGACTACATCGACGGCGACGACACGGTGTGGGAAAAAGCCCCCTTGGAGAAGCTGGCTGCCGATGGCAGCCTCGGCGCCTACCGCCACAGCGGCTTTTGGCAGCCCATGGACACCCTGCGCGACAAAAACGTGCTGGAAGACCTGTGGAACAGCGGCAAAGCCCCGTGGAAAGTGTGGGACAAGAAGCCCAAAGCCGAAACAACCGAAGTAACAGCGCCCCTGCTCGAAACCCTGACGGCCAACGGCCGTTAGGGCGCTTTGCTTCTGAAAGTCCGCTATGGCGCAAGCTGCCCCCGCCGGCAACTTGCGCCGTGGCGGCACCAGAGATACTGGCAACAGCGGCGTCGCCACCGCCGCCTTTTCACCGTATTGCTTCTTTTCCAGGAACTACCCTTCCCCTTCATGATATTCACCGAAACCAAGCTACAGGGCGCCTTCCTCGTCGACGTGCAACGCATCAACGACGAGCGGGGCTTCTTTGGCCGCTCGTGGTGCGAAGACGAATTTGCCGCGCACGGCATTCACCTGCCCCCGCTGCAAGCCAACTTATCGTCGAACCCGCGCAAAGGCACCCTGCGGGGGCTCCATTACCAGCTGCCGCCGCACGAAGAGACCAAGCTGGTGCGTTGCACCCGCGGCGCCATTTGCGACGTCATCGTGGACCTGCGCGAAGAGTCGCCCACCTACAAGCAGTGGCTGGCCGTGGAGCTCACCGCCGACAGCTTTCGCATGCTGTTCGTGCCCGGCCGCTTTGCGCACGGCTTCCTCACGCTTGAAGACAACACGGACGTAGCTTACCAGGTATCGGCCAAGTACACGCCGGGCGCCGAGCGCGGCCTGCGTTGGAACGACCCCGCCATTGGCGTTGAATGGCCATTCGAACCCGTGCTGATTTCGCTCAAGGACACTGCATTGCCAGATTTCCAGCCGTTGGTGGCGGCTGCTCACTAAGTTACTCGCTTTGGTTCCTCCTTTATCGCGGCTCTCGGGCCGCCTCGGAAATGAGTACTTCTCTTGCACAGCACGCCGGAATGCAGGTGTACCTCACGTCGGCTTATTCAGATGTCGAGCCCATCGGGGCTTTCCGTCGGGCGGCCGCGGCTGACAAGTACGGCGTGCACCGCCTGACGGACGACCCCGCCGAAGCCGACCTGATACTCTTTGCCGAGAATTCGCAGTACCACAACGACCGGTTCTTCAAAATTCTGAAAAACCACCCGCTGGTGCGACAGTACCCGAACAAGGCGTTCATGTACAACCCGCACGACCTGCCGTGGCTGGTGCTGCCGGGGCTGTATCCATCCATGCCGGCGTCGTTGTTCGACGAGGCCAGCGTGGCCGCGAGCCCCTACATGGAGCAGGTAAACGACCGGATTCGCTGCGACTTTGCCGCGGAGCCCCAACTGCTGTATTCGTTTTGCGGCAACCTGCGCATGCCCGTGCGCAGCGAGTTGCAACAGCTGCAACACCCCCGGGGCGACGTGCGCGAAGCCGCGCAGGGCCTGTACCTCGACCACAAGCCCCTGGAGCCGCTGGTGGCCTACGCCAACCTGCTCGTGGACACCAAGTTCATGCTGTGCCCGCGCGGCATCGGCTCCTCGTCCATTCGGCTCTTCGAAACCATGCAGGCCGGGCGGGTGCCCGTCGTCATCGCCGACGAGTGGGTGCGGCCCAAAGGCCCGGCCTGGGATGATTTTGCGGTGTTTGTGCCCCAAAACCAGATTGCCCAGATTCCGCGCCTGCTCGAGTCAATTGAAGCGCAATGGCCCGTCATGAGCCGGCTGGCCCGCGCCAACTGGGAAAGGTATTTCGCGCCCGACGTCATCTTCCACTATTTCGTGGAGCAATTATTGCCGCTGCGCACTACCAACAAGCGCATGGGTTTTTCGCTGGCTCGGTCCCACGACGCTCAGTTTGCGCGGTACTACGTGCGCTCCAAGTTCCTGCATCCCGCCCGCAACTGGGTGGCCGCGCTGCAGCAAAAACGCTAACTCTTCTTCTGGTTATCGTGCACGCTATTATTCTTCATTAAAGCGAGTTAGCGTGATTGATACTGTTTAACTACGCTGTAAACGCAACTGCCCCTAGCGCCTCCTTTCCTCCTTTCAGCTGTAGAGCACGCTTGATATGGCCCAATCGTTAGTAATAATCCTAATACCTATATACCAAGAGGTTCCTTCCGAAATGGAACGGATGTCGCTGGACCAGACCTTAGCCGCCCTCCACAACTTTCCCATTTCCTTCATGACGCCCTCCCGGTTGAACACAACCTGGTATGAAGACTACTGCCGCGGCAAGGCCACGGTTGTCTTCGAGCGGTTTGAGTGGTCGGGCTATAAAGCCTTCAACGACATGATGATTGCGCCGGAGTTCTACCAGCGCTTTCTGGCCTACAAATACATGCTGATTGCCCACCTCGACGCGTTTGTGTTTCGCGATGAGCTGGAGCAGTGGTGCAGCACCGGGTACGACTACATTGGGTCGGTGCTGTACAACGGCACCTCCTGGGACCGGCCCAGCACGTGGCTGCGGCGGCTCACGGGCTTCACCACGCCCGAGTACTACGCCTGCGGAGGCTTTGCCTTGAAAAACGTGAATGCTTTTTATCAGATAACAAAAAGGTTTAAGTCGTATATTTCAGTCTACGATTTTGTGCAGCGGGTGCGGCATAAGTCGGCGGTGGTTTTCGATGACTTATTTGTGTCGCGGCACTTTCCCAAGCTCTCGTCTACGTTTCGCATGGCCCCAAAGGCCTCGGCCGAACGGTTTGGGGCCGCGTGCATGTCGTTGGACGCCGCTGGCTTGCCGTACGATTTAAACGATGATAAAAGCTTGCCCTTCGGCGTGCACGGCTGGATTCAGGGGCGCGCGTTGTGGGCCAAGGTGGTGCGGCGCTACGGGTACCCTGTGCCGGACGATGAGCGCCGCGCGAGCCCCGCAACAACCAAAACCATTCGCACAAGTCAAGCCGTGTAGGCATCCTTTTTTCAGCCAAAGAGTATCTGTTCCCACCCACCCCGCCGCTTCCTTGTATGAGCAAATCTTTAGTCACCGTCGTCATTCCCATCATCGCCGAGCAGCCCACGGCGCTCGAATTAATATCGTTGGACCAGACCCTGAAGGTGTTAGGCAACTACCCCATCACCTTCATGGCCCGCACCGAGCTGGACACGACCTGGTACGAAGACTACTGCCGCGGCAAGGCTACGGTCTTCATCGAGCGGTTTGCCTGGTCGGGGTACAAAACCTTTGTCGCGCTGATGATGTCACCGCGGTTTTACCAGCGCTTTCGGGCCTACGAGTACATGCTCATTTGCCACCTCGACGCGTTTGTCTTCCGCAACGAGCTGGAGCAGTGGTGCAGCTTGGGGTACGACTACACCGGGGCGGTGGTGTACAACCCGGACTTCTGGAATCATCCGGGCATTATCAAGCGCCTGATGGGTTTCAACAACCCCGAGTACTACGCCAACGGCGGCTTCTGCCTGAAGAAAGTGGCCTCCTTCCAGCGCCTGACGTCCAGGTTTAAATACTACATTGCCCTGCACGAATTGCTGGGGCGGCTGCGCGGCGCCATTGGGTTCTACGACGACTTGTTTGTGACCCAGCATTTTCCCAAGCTGTCTTCCAATTTTCGCATGCCCCCCAAGGCGTTGGCCGAGAAGTTCGGGGCCGACTACATGACGACCGCTGAGGTCGACTTGCCCTTCACCAACCGCGACAACACCACCTTGCCGTTTGGCATCCACGGCTGGATTCAGCGCAACATTGAGTTCTGGGCCCCGTGCATTCGCCGCTACGGGCACGACCTGCAAATTCCGGAAGCCGTTGCTGCCACCCCCGCCGTTGCCGCTGGTGCTTAGGCGGTAGCTGGCAGCTTGCTCAGGCGTCGCGGCGCTCCCGCAGCCATACCGTGGTTCCGGCCGGTAGGGTCGCCACTTCAACATCTAGCAGGAGCCCGCGGGTAGCCGTGCTCGCGGCCCCGTCGCGCGTGATTTCCTCGACGGTGGCGGTGGCCGCGCGCCGGCTGCCGTCGGGCAAAACAGCTTCCACGGCAATGGCCGTGTGCAGGGCGTACGCGTCCAGTTGCGGGGTGGGGCTGTCGGGCAACACCAGCAGCCCTAGGCCTGGCAAGGGCCACGCGGATGCCACGCGCATAAGCAGGGAAGGCGCAGGGTCAGTCGGCAGCATGGAAAACGGGGTAATGAAGCGGGCGGGCGGCGCCGTACTGTACGGGGGCCGGCCCGGGCTGCGTTGCCCGCGCCAACGAGTGCCCACGGCGGTACTTCCACCCAACGGCCACCAGCCACATGGCCAGGGGCGGCGCCGTCCAATACACCCACAGGCCTCGGAATTCTTTGGCGGCAAGGGCGGTGCCCAGCGAGCGGACCGGATTCAGGCTCATGCCCGAATACGGGGTTTCGACGATGATGTAGAAAGCCAGTAGCGTCGCCGCGAAAGCCCCGGCCGCCTTGTGCCAGGCCGGCGAATGCAACGCCGACAACAGCACGGCCATCAGGCCGCCCGCTATGATGAACTCTGCCAGCCACGCCACCAGGGTACCGTTGGGAACGGGCTTGGGCTGCGTTAGCAAGGAGTGCACGGCCGGATGAGCCAGCCAGGACGCCAGCGCGAGGTGCAGCAGCGCGGCTCCGGTGGCCGCGCCCGCCACCTGGGCCAGGGCATAGGCCAGCGCATCGGCGCCGCTGATGCGGCCCAGCTGCCAGAACCCCAGCGTGACAGCGGGGTTGAAATGCGCCCCCGAGCGGTGCCCCCACGGGCTGTAGGCCATGGCGCACAGCAGCAGCGCCACCAGCACCCCTGTCACGGCACGGCGTGCTACGGCGTGCCCCAGCAAGGCCTGGGCCACGGGCAGGGCCGGGTGCTCGGCCAGCAGCGTGGCCAGGCCGCTCCCGATGACGAAGCACGCCGCGCCGCCCGCCTCGGTTAGGTAGGCAGGCCAATGGGGGCGGGCGGCGGGCGGGTGAGAGGTAATGACGGACATGAAGAGAATACGCGGCCGCGCAGCAAGCTTTCTACTCCAACGGGGAGGGAAGCCAACGGTTGGGTTACACCTCGACTTTGAGCGTAGCGGGCTCCTTGGTTACCTCGAACAGCTCGCCGTGGGACACGATGGTGATTTGGCCGTATTCTTCCAGCAGCTGCTTGTAGCACAGGGCCACGGGCCGCGGCTTGCGGTCGAGGTCAAAGAGGCCACAGGCGTTCACGCGGCCTACTTTGCGGGCCAGGCCAATGTCCCAGTCCACCTGGTCGATGAGCGAATACCACGTGAAGCCCAGCACCGGCACGCCCTCGTCGCGCATGCGCAGGATGTTCACCCACTGCTTCCACAGCCACGTGGGAGCGTCGTGGGCCTCAAATACGTTGGTTTCGGTGTGCATTACCGGCTTGCGGTAGCGGCGGTAATACTCCAGGGTGATGTTGTACCAGCCCAGCACGTCCATGCTCGTGCATATGGTGCCATCGGGCAGGATGAGCTTCTCGTTGCGGCCGTAGTAGTCGTTGCCCATAATCTGGTAGCCGGGCGGCTCGCCGGCCATAAACCAGTCGTACTCCCGCCGCGTCAGGCCGTTGTCGAACAAGTAGTTTATCACGTCGCCGTCGGGGTGGTGGGCGTACAGCAAGTCGAGCGACAGAAAGCGCAGCTTATTGTCGAGCGTGATTTGGGGCGAGGGCGTGGCCCGGAGCTCGTGGATGTATTCGGCCGACTCGCTTTGCACGATGATGCAGTCGGGCCGGTGCTTGGCAATTTGCTGGGTGGCCATGATGCTGGCGGCCACCAAGTGCTTCATGGCCGTCACAAACCCTTTGTCGGTTTTCAGCTGCTCGTTCCACAGGCCGTCTTTGGCGCTCATGCGGGCCGTGACGTAGATTTCGTTGATGGGCGTGTAGTACCGCACCCAGGGGTAGCGCCGCGCCACGGCTCCCGCGTACTCGGCAAAGTGCACCGGCAGTTCCGGGTTTTGGAAGTTGCCCAGCCAGTCCGGCACCCCAAAGTGCAGCAAGTCCAGAATGGGCGTGATTTCCAGGCGCTGCATTTCGGCCATCACAAGGTCGGCAAACTCCCAATCGTAGCGTCCGGGGCCGAGGTGCGTTTTGTGGTACGGCAGGCCGTAGCGCAGCACTTTCAAGCCCAGGCTCTTCACCAAGGCCAAGTCTTCCTGCCACCGGTCGTAGTGGCCGCATTCCTCCAGCAAGTCGCGCCGGGTGCGGCCGTGGTCAATGGTCGGGTTCGAACACTCAATGCCGGTGGCGAACATGAAATTATTGGGCAAGCCAGTGGGCAGGCCGCGGCCGTCGTGGCCGCGCGCTCCTCCAAACTGGTCGCCCTCGTAGTTGCCTTCGCCGAAGTGGGCCCTGATGTTCGTGAGAAAGGATTTCATTGGTGCTTACCAGAAATAGCTCAATTAGACCGTCATGTCGAGCGCAGCCGAGACATCTCGCCCGCTTCGTCCTCACGATTGGTTTGCTACCACACGCGAGATGTCTCGGCTGCGCTCGACATGACGGTCTATTTAATTTGACTGTTTTTCTCCTTACGCGTCGCGCCGGCGCTGTTGCTCCAAGAACTTGTCGGCGGTGCGGAGGCTGAGGGCCATGATGGTCAGGGCCGGGTTCACGCTCAGGGCGCTGGGGAAGGTCGAATTGTCGGAGATGTAGAGGTTGGGCACGTCGAAGGCGCGGCCATTGGCGTCCACCACGGCATCGTCGCCGCTCAACCCCATGCGGGCTGTGCCAATGACGTGCGCATAGCGCGGAAACGACCAGATGTCGGTGGCGCCGGCCGCTTCCCACATGCGGCGCATCAGGGTTTCGGCGTGGCGGTTCATGCGCAGCTCGTTTTCCTGGGCCGTGAAATGCAGTCGGGGCTTGGGCAGCCCGCGGGCGTCCTTCTCCTCGGCCAGCTCCAGAAAATTGTCGGCGTGCGGCAGGCAGTCGCCCAGAATGTTGATGCCGGCCACGTGGTTGTAGTTCTTCATGTAGTCGCGCAGCTGCTGGCCCCAGAACTTGCGGCCCCGCGCCACTTGCCCGGCAAACGTGACGGGCATGATGCCAATGCTCTGCAGCAGGTAGCCGCCCACAAAATCGGCATCCGGCGGCCGGTGCGTGTCCTGCGAAATCAGGCTGCCGGGGATGCCTTTGTAGGGCCGCACTGCTTCGGCAAAGGTGCCGAAAACCTGCACTCCGGGGTGCGCCATCAGGTTTTTGCCTACTTGGCCGCTGGTCAGGGCCAGCTCGTTGAGCAGGAGTAGGCGCGGCGTTTCCACCGAGCCGCCGCACAGGAAAAGGTGGCGGCAGCGCTGGCGCTGTTGCTCGCCGTTCTGCGTGTACACTACGCCGGTGATGCGGCCCTGCGCGTCGCGCTCAATCTCCGTCACGAAGCTGTTGGGCCGAATGTCGGCCCCGTATTTCACCGCCAGTGGAATAAACGTGACGTCCATGCTGGCCTTGGCGCCGTTGGAGCAGCCGGCTTGGCAAAAGCCGCGGTTGGTGCAGGCTTCGCGCCAGCCCACGCCCTCCTGGTAATAGCGAGCCGAAAGGGCCGCATTGGCGGCCGGCGAAGTGCGAATACCCAGCTTATCGGCTCCGCGCACCATCAGCTGTGCCGCCCCGTTTAGGGGCAGCGGGGCCAGCGGGTAGCCCTTGCGCCGGGCGGGCCCCCAGGGGTAGGGGGTGGGACCCGAAATGCCGAGGAACTGCTCTAGCTCCTCGTAATAAGGCGCCAAGTCTTCGTAGCCAATGGGCCAGTCCTCGCCCTTGCCAAAGTCGCGGTTCAGATGCAGGTCATCGGGCAGGGGACGGGGGGTGTAGGCCGTGTAGTGCAGCGTCGAGCCGCCCACGCCGGTGCCGGAGTTGTTTTTGCCCATGGCCAGCGGGTCACGGCCCGCCGACAGCCGCTCGTCGTTCCAAAACAAGAAGTTTTGAGCGTGTTCGTCGGTGGCAAAGTCTTTTTCTGGAATGTGCCACGGGCCAGCTTCCAGCGCTACCACTTTCAGGCCGGCCATGGCCAGGCGGGCCAGCAGTGGTGCTCCACCTGCTCCCAGGCCAATAATCACACAGTCCACCTCGTCGGCTTCGGTAGGTAAAGCTTGGGGTTGCTCCAGGGGAATATCCAGGGCAGCGGCAGTTTCGGCGGGCTCGTCGGCCATCAGGGCGCGGAGCAGCGGGTCCTGCACTTCGGGTTTTACCGGGTTGAGGACGCCCTCCTCCAATACTTCTTCTTCGGGCATGCGGTGAGATGGTGAAGTTGTGAAATGGTGAGCTATGGGTCAAAGTGGATGGTGTGATAGGGCTGCCGCAGAGACATCAACTTTACCATCTCACTAGCTCACCGCCGGCTCCCGGTCTTCTTTCTCGTTGAGGCCAATCTTGGTCCAAGCAGGCAGGTCGGCCATGCCCACGTAGCCAATTTCTTCCTGGGCCAGTGGATGGGCATAGTAGAATTCCGTGAGCTCGGCCAGGAGGTCTTCGAAAAAGCGGCCGGGGTCCAGCGTTTGCCAGACGGCGCCGGGCGGGCGGCCATCGGCCAAAGACTGCAGCACCGCGTCTTGCTGCGGTGCCACCAACGCCATGAAATCGGCCTGAAACAGCGCGTGGGCTATTTCCTGGATGCCGCCCAGGCCCATGCGCATGGCTTCGCGGTCGGGGGGCAGCACGTCGTAGCGCCAGCCGTCGGCGCGGCCAGAGGCGAGGCGTTGGTCCACCGCCGGGGCCAGCGCAATGGGCTGCTCAATGCGGTCGGGCTGCGGAAAAAGGCGGCCGGCCACAGCTTCGAGCAAGGCAAAGGATTCGGGGGCTAGAAACTGGGGCTCGTAGGTAGCGGGTTCGTCGAGGCGCTCTTGCAAAGCAGCGCGCGTGGCTTCAGACACGTGTTCCGTGCCCAAGAGGGCGCGAACGGTGCCGCTCGGATATTCGGGAACGGGCATATAAAGGGCTTGAACTGATGCAATGCCGCGACAGACGGCTCAGCTACTAACCCATTACGAGTCAAATCTTCCCAGCGGATAGAAGTTTTTGTTGGAATAAGTAAATAAAAAACACCTAACCCGTCATGCTGAGCGCAGCCGAAGCATCTCTCCCGCCATACTAAATGCGCAGTAGAGATGCTTCGGCTGCGCTCAGCATGACGGGCTTTTATAAGCGCTTATCTTTCAAAAGTTACTTCAGCAGCATGATGGCGGCCATGGTCTCGATGCCGTCCCAGAGGTTGCCGAGGCGAATGTTCTCGTTTTCGGCGTGCTGATTGTTGTCGTAGTTGGCCAATGGCACGGTGATGGTGTGGGCCTTGAGCTCCTGCTCAAACACGTAGAGCGGCAGGCTGCCGCCCATGGTGGGCAGCACCACTACGCGGTCGGGCGTAGTGGTTTGCACCGCGGCCACCACCTGCCGGGCGATGGGCAAATCGAGGCGGGTGCGCTGGGCGTTGTAGCCGGTTTCGGGCTGCACCCGGGCCAGCAGCGGGTATTGGGCGCGCTCGGCGTCGGTGGGCTCGGCGGTAGTGACGTGGTAGCCCTGCTTCTCGATGTGCCGCACCACTTTCTGCATCTGGCGCTGTGCGTCGTTGCCGGGCACCAGCCGCAAGTCGAGCACGGCCGATGCCACCGTGGGGATGACGTTGGCGGCCTGGGGGCCCACTTTGGCGCTTTGCATGCCGTTGATGTTGAGCGAAGGCTGGTTGAGCAGCTCCACCAGCGACTGCCCAGTGCCATACGCCCTGGCAAAGCCCAGCTCTTTCCGAATGGTTTCGTCCAGATTGGGCACTTGGGCCAGGGCCGTCTTTTCAGCCAGGGTCAGCGGCGTCACGTCGTCGTAAAAGCCCGCCACGCGCACCCGGCCGGTGCTGTCCTGCATGGAGCTCAGCAGGCGGGCCAGCGCCAAGGCTGGGTTGGGCGCCCAGTTGCCGTAGTGGCCGCTGTGCAGCGGGCGCCGCGGGCCATACACTTGCAGGCGCAGGTTCACGTCGCCCCGCGCCCCAAACACCACCTGCTTACGGCCCGATTGGTGCACCGGCCCGTCGCAAATCACCCACACGTCGGAAGCCAGCAGCGCCTTGTGTCGCGCCAGTATTTGGGCTAGGTGTGGCGAGCCGTGCTCCTCCTCTCCCTCAAAAAAGAACTTGATGTTGACTTTCGGTTTGAGCTTGCTGGCCCCCAGCGCCTGGTAGCCGGCCAAAATGGTCATCACCCCGGCCTTGTCGTCGGAGGCACTGCGGGCGTAGAGGCGCCAGTCGGGGCTCAGGGGCTGGCCAGCCGCCGGCCGAGTGGCGAGCTGCCCGCCGCGGTCAAGCGGGCCGGTGGCCAGCGTGGGCTTAAACGGGCTGAGGCCTTCGCGCCACTGCGCGGGGTTCACGGGTTGGTCGTCGTAGTGCGCGTAGAAAACACGGTGCGCGTGGCGCCCGGCGTGCGGACTTCCCCAAAAACCACTGGTGGCACGCCCGGTGTGTTGGCGGTCAGCAGCTGGCTTTTGATGTCGCGCCGCTGCATCATCTCTTGGATAAACACGGCCGTGCGCCGCAGATTGGCAGTGTCGGCCGCCACGTTCGGAATGGCCACGAACCGTTCGAATTCCGTGAGCAACTCCTGCTCGTGGCTCTGGCGGAACTGCCGCACCTTTTGCAGCGGGTCGTTGGCCTGACTCAACCCCACCAAAGCCAGCAAGGCCAGCGCGAATACCTTTTTCATGGCAGCAAAATACAGCCTACCCCCCGCTACAAAAAAGCAGCCGACCCTGGGGCCGGCTGCTCGTTCAAAATCGTTAGAGCGGTTTCGCAGTCAGCGTACGGGCCGGGCAGTAGCGCGGACTTTGTAGTCCGCGTCCCCGCGCCGCTACCCTCGTTCGGGTGTCCGCCGGGGACGCGGACTGCAAAGTCCGCGCTACTGCACACCCACCCCGAAAGCGCTCTAAAATGCGGCTTATTTAAAAAGGGCCAGCGCTTTGATGAAGGTTTGCGACACGCCCCAGGCCAGGGGAATGCCCACAAACAGCCAGGCAATTACCACCGAGGCCGTCGAACTGGGTTCGGTGTTGGCCGGAGCCGAAGAATTGGGTTGCGGGTTCATATCGAAGGAGGGTTGAAAGTGAATAGCCGCGGCTTAGTGCCCGGCCGAAGCCGCCGTGACGGCGCCTTTAAAACTGTACCGCTCGTTCACGGCCGTCACCAGGAAATTGGCAATAAACCCGACGACCAACAGGCCTGCCATGGTGTAGAACACCGTTTGGTACGCGGCAGCACCGGTCAGGCCCTTGGCCTTTTGCTGGTCGTGCAAGTAGTTGACCAGCAGTGGCCCCAGTACGCCCGCCGTAGACCATGCCGTGAGCAGCCGTCCGTGGATGGCGCCCACCTGCATGGTGCCAAACAAGTCGCGCAAATAAGCCGGGATGGTGGCGAAGCCGCCGCCGTACATGCTCAGAATCACGCAGCATACCACCACAAACAGCGTCAGCGAAGCGCTGGCCATGAGCGTGGGCGCCAAGGCATACAGCAAAATGCCCAGCCCGAAGTAAATCATGTAGGTCGGCTTGCGGCCCAGCTTGTCCGAGGCCGACGACCAGAAGAAGCGGCCCAGCAGGTTGAACAAGCTGAGCAAGCCCACAAAGCCCGCGGCGGCAGCGGCCGTCACGCCCCGGCCCGCGCCCATGTTTTTATCCGAGAAAGTCTCCTGAATGAGTGGCGAAGCCGTTTCGAGCACCCCAATGCCGGCCGTCACGTTGCAGAGCAGCACCACCCACAGCATCCAGAACTGCGGCGTCTTGATGGCCGTGTCGGCGTCCACGTTCGACGACGTGATGAGCGCACTGTGCTGGGCATTGGGCACGTAGCCTTCGGGCTTCCAGCCTTCGGCAGGTACCCGGATGGTGAACACGCCAAACATCATGAATATCAGGTAAATAATACCCATGGTGATGAACGTGGGCGCCACGCCCATGGGGGCACTGTCCTTGAAGTGGGCCATGAGCGCCACGGCCAGCGGCGAGCCTATCATGGCGCCGCCCCCAAAGCCCATGATGGCCATGCCCGTGGCCACGCCCGGCCGGTCCGGAAACCACTTAATAAGGGTGCTCACCGGCGAAATGTAGCCGATGCCCAGCCCGATGCCGCCCACGAAGCCGTAGCCGAAATACACCAACCAGATATTGTGCAGGTGCACGCCCAGCGAGGCAATGAGGAAGCCCCCGCCAAAGCACAGCGCCGAAGCCAGCATGGCCTTGCGCGGCCCCACGCGCTCCAGCCATTTGCCAAACACGGCCGCCGAAAGGCCCAGCAGCACAATGGCAATGGAGAAAATGACGGCGAGCTGGCCGGCCGTCCAGTCGTTGGGCGCGGGCTGGTCCACGTTGCCGCTGATGAGGGCGCCCATGGGTTTCTTGAACACGCTAAACGCGTAGGCCTGCCCAATGGCTAAGTGAATGGCCAGGGCGGCCGGCGGCACCAGCCAGCGGTTGTAGCCAGGGCCGGCCACGGTGCGGCTGCGGTCGAGCAAGGAGGAAGAGTTTTCAGCCATGAAATGTGTGGGAGTTTTAGGTGAAAGAAGAACGAAAACTGCGCCACCTACCCATGCCAGAGCACATTTCGTGGCTGCGAATGGAAAGGTAACCCGCTTGAAAACAGATTGATTGTTTGCCCCTAGAAAACTTTGCTAAACAGCTATAGCTAATGCCTGCGGCTTAATGAGGAATGAGGAATGGCCGCGCGGCTGGGGCGCGTTTGCAACGCGTGCCGACTGACTGGGCGTTTGCAACGCCCCCGGTCGCGCCGTTCGGGCTTCGTTCACGCGGCGAGCCGAAGGCTCGAAACCAGTCGGCACGCGTTGCAAACGCGCGCCAGCCGCGCGGCCATTCCTCATTAAGCGCAGCGTTATTCGTCGCTGCTGAGCTTGCCGCCGGTCACGTGCACCAGGCTGCCGGTCATGAACGAGCCGTCCTGGCTGGCCAACAGTACGTAGGCGGGCGCTATCTCTTCGGGCTGACCGGGACGCTTAAGCGCCACCTCGTGGCCGAATTTCTCTATTTCTTCCCGCGGCATGGTGGCCGGAATATTGGGCGTCCAGACTGGGCCGGGCACCACGCAATTCACCCGGATGCCTTTCTCGCCCAGGTACAGCGCCAGCGACTTGGTGAGCGCGTGAATGCCGGCTTTGCTGGCCGAGTAGTCCACCAGCAGGGCAATGCCCGTGATGCCCACAATGCTGCCCGTGTTGATGATGCAGTCGCCCGACTTTAAGTGAGGAATGGCGGCTTGTGCCATCCAGATGTACCCCAGAATGTTGGTGTCGAAGGTGCGCCGGACTTGCTCCTCCGGAATGTCCTCGAACTTCTCCTGGCTCAGTTGGAAGGCGGCGTTGTTCACCAGAATGTTGAGCCCCCCCAGCTCGGCCACGGTGCGGCGCACGGCCTGCTTGCACTGCTCCGAGTCGCGCACGTCGAGTTGCAGCAGCAGGCACTTGCGTTTCTCGCGTTCCACCAATTGCTTGGTTTTCTTGGCGTCCTCCACGTTTTCATTGAACACGATGGCCACGTGGGCGCCCTCTTTGGCGAAAGCAATGGCCACGGCCCGCCCAATGCCCGAGTCGGCTCCCGTGATGAGGGCCACTTTATCCTTGAGCTTGCCCGCCGCCTTGTAGTTGGCCAGGTCCGAGTCGGGCTGCAGTCGCATGTCGGCTTGCTTGGCGGGGTAGGGCAGCTTTTGGGCGGCGGCCTTCATGTCCTTGGCGGTGGGGCGGCTTTCGGCTTTCGTGGGGGCACCTTTGGCTGCGGTACTGGGCTTTTTGGCCGCCGGTTTGGGCGCGGCAGTCTTTTTGGTGGGCATAGGCTGGCAGGAAGAATGAACTTCTGCTTACGCGAAAAAAAGCAGAACGGCTGAGGTTGAAACCTGCCCGTGCCGGTGGCTTCAGAGCCGCTGCAGCACCACGCGGCGGTTGCGGGGGCGCTGCGTTGGGTCGGCATTGTCGGCCACGGGCTGGGTGCCGCCAAACCCCACGGGGCGCAATTGGGCAGCCGGCACGCCGTGCGCGGTCAGGTAGAGGCACACTTTTTCTGCGCGCTGCTGCGAGAGTTGGCGGTTCAGTTCGGCGTTGCCCACGTTGTCGGTGTGGCCCTGCACTTCGAAGCGCAGTTGCGGCCGCGCGCTGAGCACCGGGGCTAGGGCGTCGAGGGCAGCGCGAGCCGCCGACAGCAGCTCCGCTTGGCCTTGCTCGAAGCGCAGCTCGGGCAGCGTCACGGCCTCGCCCACGCCCAGCCGCGCCAACTGTGCGGTACTGCCCGAGTCGGCCACTATCAAGTTGGGTATAGCCACTGGTGCGCTTTTCACAAGGGTTGGCACGGCGGCGGCCCGGCGTGGCAACGGCGCAGGTGGGCGCTCCACCGGTTTGGGCTTGGGCGCAGGCTGCGGGCGGGCTTCGGCGGGCGCTTTGGCAACGGGCGCGGGTTTGGTTTTCACCACCTGCTGCAACGGCACCGCCGTGGGCGGGACCGGCTTGGGGTTGCGCGTAAACAGAAACTGCGTGGGAATCGGTTGGGGGGTGGGCATTTCGGCGTTCATGCCCCACAGGTTGCTCCACGAGGCAGGTGGCGGAGCCAGCGGCTTATCCGGCCGCTCCCAGGTCACGCGGAGGCGGGTGTCGAAGATGTCCTGGAAATAATCGACCCGCAGCTTGTAGGGTTCCCCGGCTTTCAGGTTCACGGCCGCCGTGAAGTCGGTCACCCACTGCGGGCGCCACTCGTTCATAATCAACTGGTCGTTCAGCCAGATGCGAATGCCGTCGTCCACGGTGGCGTGGAAAACATAGCGCCCGCTGGCCGGCGGCACCAGCCAGCCTGTCCAACGCACCGAAAAATATTCCGCTGGAACCCCGGGCGCGGGCGGCCGGTGGCCCCAGTCAAATGCCAGCGTGGGGTCGCGGCGGCTCAGCACAAACCGCTCAAATTCCGGCCCATCGTAATAGTCGCCCCGGATGCCATTGCCGCCTGCTCGCGCGTCTTGGGCCCACATTTTACTGGCCGGCCATGCGGCTCCAAGCCAGCAGCCAAACAGTATTGCCCCTAGCCGCCGAGTAGGTGTCCAAGCCATGCCGCAAAAACGTGAATTGTGGAGAATAAGTATTCTATTTCCACAATTTTATTGAGCCTTACTTAAACTCGTTGCCGCAGTGGAAGCAATGAAAGCGGTTGCCCCGCACCGGGTAGCGCAGCAGCACCGACACCAGCCCCGACCAGAAGCTGTACGTGTTGCGCGTAGCCGGCCCGTAGGCCACGTCCGACGAACCGCAGCGCGGGCAACGCGGCGCCACGGGGTCGGGCGCATCGGCGGCAAACGAAGCCTCGTCGGGGCCGGTGGCGAGGGGCACGGTCACGGTGCGGAGCAGCTCCAGGGCCGCTTCGGCGTCGCGCTGGTACACATGCAGCCGCACCCCGCCCGTGATGGAGCTGTACAGCGGCATCAGCGACACCATGTTCTCGTTGCTCAGAAAGCACGGGATGCCCGCTGCTTCAAGGCGCGTGCGGGCCAGGTTGGCCGCCATGGGCTCGTGGAACGATTCGAGGAAAACGACAGAATCAGGACTTGGCACGGAGAAATAAACTAAGAAGAGCGGGCGAGCAGTAGCTGTTGTCTAGGTATTCTAAAAGAACCGTCATGCAGAGCGCCGCTCTGCATGACGGTTCTTTTGATTTTTTCACACCTGTGTTCTAGCCTCAGAGGCTTGGCAACATCAGGCGCCTAAACTTAGCTCCGGGTTACTTCGCTTGCTTGGTGGCTTCGTTGATGCCTTTGGCGGTGTTGCCGGCTTGCAGGGCCACAAATTCAGCCTGGCGTGCTCGGATGCGCACTTCGTCACGGGCTGGCAGGTCCATCCGAATCTGCTTCACTTGGTCGTTGAGGCGGCGGTACACGGCGCGGGCGTAGTCCCAGTCGCGGTCAGTCCAAGTAGCGCGCTGCTCGCGGGCCGAGCGGATGAGCTGGGCGTAGGCGTTTGGCAGGTCGGCTGGGGGCAAGTTGTCCAGCTGGCCGGAGTAGGGGCCCATCAGCTTGTTTTCCATTGCAATTTCCTGGCGCGGGTCGAGGGGCTGGGCGCGGCGGGCGCGGTTTTTCGCGTCGTAGGCAGCCGTGGCTTTGCCGACGCGCTTTACTTTGTTGGCGGCGGTGCGGGCCAGCGTGTCCAGTTCGCGCACGCCTTCGCGGGCCACTTCCTGGCGTTCACGCGGGGTCGAATCGCAGCCGGTCAGCAACAGAGCCAGGGCCAGCGCAGAAGCGGCAGGCCGTAAAAAAGAGTACATCATGACGCAAAATGGTGGTAATTCGACCTCATACGGATTTTCTGTGAGTTCGAATTAAGTTGGACAACAGTTGCCCTCACCTCAGCCGCCGTCAGGCCCCGTCTTCTTCCAGCTGTTCGCGCAGGCTCAGCTGCTGCTCGTGCAGGCCCGGCAGGTTTGGGCAAATGGTGGCCAGCCGCTCCAGCACCTGCAACGCCCGCCGGTACTCGCCCAGCTGCCGCATGATGCCCGCTTTGCCCCACAGCGCCCCAAAATGCCGCGGCTCGCGCTGGAGCGTTTCGGCGATGTCGTCGAGCGAAGCGCGGTATTCCCCGCGCAGGTAGTAGGCCGTGGCCCGCTTGTTCCACGCTTCGGTGAAGGCCGGGTTGCGCTCAATTATTTCCGTGAATTCCTTGATGGCCAGCGTGTGGTCGCCGGCTTGCATGGCGCGCATGCCCGCCTCCAGCCGCTTGTCGAGCGCCACGTCGCCCGAGCACAGCCACACCTGCCAGATGCCGTTTTGCAACGCCTCTACTTCGGCCGGTGCCAGGGCCATGCGCAGCCGGGCAAACAACTCGTCGAGCATACTCGGGGTACTAATGGGGGTAGAAGGACAGGCGCGCGGGCGCCTGCCCCGGCCCCTAAGTTAAAACAACTCCTTGGCAACGCGGCGAATGCTCTCCGATTTGCCCATCGAATAGTAGTGCAGGCAGGGCACGCCATGGGCCATGAGCTCGCGGCTCTGGTTGAGGCACCACTCAATGCCCACGGTGCGCACGGCCTCGTTGTCGCGGCACTGGCTCACGGCCTCCACCAGCGGTTCGGGCAGGTTGAGGTAGAACGAGCGGGGCAGCATGGTGAGCTGCGCCTTGGTGGTGAGCGGCTTCAGGCCCGGAATGATGGGCACGTTGATGCCCGCCTCGCGGCACAGCCGTTCAAACCGGAAAAACTCTTCATTGTCGAAGAACATCTGGGTCACGATGTACTCGGCGCCGCGGTCCACTTTGTGGCGCAGGTAGCGAATGTCGGCGTTGTAGTTGGGGGCCTCGAAATGCTTTTCGGGGTAGCCAGCCGTGCCAATGCAGAAGTTGGTGGCCCAGGTGTCGTCCTGCTCCTGGTCGAGGTATTCGCCCTTGTTCAGGTTGGCCACTTGGCCGATGAGGTCAGACGCGTAGGCGTGCCCGTCGGGCTCGGGCTTAAACACGCCTTCCGACTTAATGGGGTCGCCGCGCAGGGCCAGGATGGAGTCGATGCCCAGAAAATGCAGGTCAATCAGGGCATTCTCCGTTTCCTCTTTCGTAAAGCCACCGCAAATCAAATGCGGCACCGTGTCCACGTCGAAGCGGTTTTTGATGGCCGCGCAAATGCCTACCGTGCCGGGGCGGCGGCGTACGGTTTTCTTCTCCAGCAGCCCGTTGGGGTGGTGGCGGTACACGTATTCCTCGCGGTGATACGTCACGTCGATAAACGGCGGCTTAAACTCCATCAGCGGCTCGATGTTCGAAAAAAGCGTGTGGATGTTTTCGCCTTTTTTGGGCGGCAGCACCTCGAAAGAAAACAAGGTCTTGCCGTCGGCGCGAGTCAGGTGTTCGGTAACTTTCATGTAGAGGGTAGCGCGGACTTTTAGTCCGCGCATGGAGCGTGATATTCAGGTGTCGGTGAGGGCGCGGACTAAAAGTCCGCGCTACTGCTACTTCGGTTCGTAGTTCAAGTTGGGCATCAACCAGCGTTCCAAATCGGGCAGTTCCATGCCCTTGCGTTGGGCAATGTCGGCCACTTGGTCGCGGCCAATTTTGCCCAGGCCGAAGTAGCGCGAGTCGGGGTGCGCGTAGTACATGCCGCTCACCGACGAGGCCGGGTACATGGCCAGGTTTTCGGTGAGCGTGATGCCCGTTTTGGCGCCCGCATCTAGCAGCTGAAACAGGGTAATTTTTTCGGTGTGGTCGGGGCAGCCGGGGTAGCCCGGCGCCGGGCGCACGCCGCGGTATTTCTCCTGAATGAGGTCGTCGCCCGTCAGGTGTTCGTCGGGCGCGTAGCCCCAGAACTCGCGACGCACCCGCTCGTGCAGGCGCTCGGCAAAGGCCTCCGCCAGGCGGTCGGCCAACGCCTTCACCATGATGCTGGAGTAGTCGTCGTGGTCGGCGGCAAACTGGTCGAGCAGCTTCTCAATGCCAATGCCGGCCGTGACGGCAAACCCCCCCATATAATCCGTCCGGCCCGTTTCTTTCGGCGCCAGGAAGTCAGAGAATGCAATGTTGCGAATGCCGGGACCTTTCTCGCCCTGCTGACGCAGCGTGAAAAACTCGGTTGCGACCGTCTCACGCGAGTCGTCGGCGTAGATTTCAATGGTGTCGTAGTCCTTGGTGTTGGCCGGCCAGAAGCCCAGCACGGCGCGGGCCGTGAGCAGCTTCTCGTCGATGATGCGCTTGAGCATGGCCTGGGCATCTTCGTAGAGCTTGGTGGCGGCTTCGCCCAGCGTCTCGTCGGTGAGGATGCGCGGGTAGCGGCCTTTCAGCTCCCAAGTATGGAAGAAAGGCGTCCAGTCGATGTATTCAGCCAACTCGGCGAGGTCGTAGTCTTCCAGCACCTTCGTGCCGAGGAAAGTCGGTTTGGTGATGGGCGTGGTGGCCCAGTCCGCTTTAAAACCGTTTTCGCGGGCTGCCTCAATGGTGAGGTAGTTCTTCTCGCGCTGGCGGCTGGCGTAGTCGGCGCGCAGGGCGGCGTAGTCGGCGGCCACCGTTTCGGCATAGGCCACTTCGCCCGAGCCGAGCAAGCCTGCTGCCACGCCCACGCTACGTGAGGCATCGTTCACGTGCACCACGGGGCCGCTGTAGGCCGGCGAGATTTTCACAGCTGTGTGCAGGCGCGACGTGGTGGCACCGCCAATGAGCAGGGGCACTTTCATTCCGCGTTTTTCCATGGCCTGAGCCACGTACACCATCTCATCAAGCGAAGGAGTGATAAGGCCGGAAAGGCCAATAACGTCCACCTGCTGCTTCTGGGCCTCGTCCAGAATCTTTTCCAGCGGCACCATCACACCAAGGTCAATGATGTCGAAGTTGTTGCAGGCCAGCACCACGCCCACAATGTTTTTGCCGATATCGTGCACGTCACCCTTCACCGTCGCCATGAGGATTTTGCCGGCCGTCTGGCGGTCCGAACCTTGCTTGTCGGCCAAGAGGTACGGCTCCAGGTAAGCCACCGCTTTCTTCATCACGCGGGCTGATTTCACTACCTGCGGCAGGAACATTTTGCCAGCGCCGAATAGGTCGCCCACCACGTTCATGCCGGCCATCAATGGGCCTTCAATCACGTCGAGCGGACGGGCCAGCTCCTGGCGGGCGGCCTCTGTGTCTTCGTCAATGAATTCGGTGATGCCCTTCACCAGTGCGTGCGATAGGCGCTCCTGCACCGGCAGGCTGCGCCAGGCGTCGGCCACCACTTCCACCTTGCCTTTTTGCTTCACCGTGTCGGCGAATTCAAGCAGGCGCTCGGTGGCGTCGGCGCGGCGGTTTAGCAGCACGTCTTCTACCAGTTCCAGCAGGTCTTTGGGTACTTCGTCGTACACCGCGAGCTGGTTGGGGTTCACGATGCCCATGTCCAGCCCGGCCCGGATGGCGTGGTAGAGGAAGGCCGCGTGCATGGCCTCGCGCACCACGTCGTTGCCGCGGAACGAGAATGAGATGTTCGACACGCCGCCGCTAGTGAGGGCGCCGGGCAGGTTCTGCTTAATCCAGCGCACCGACTCGATGAAGTCGATGGCGTAGTTGCGGTGTTCCTCCATGCCGGTACCGACAATGAGGATGTTGGGGTCGAAAATGATGTCCGTGGGCGGGAAATCGATGCTCATCAGCAGGTCGTAGCTGCGCTGGCAGATTTCCTTGCGGCGCTCCAGCGTGTCGGCCTGGCCGTCCTCGTCGAAGGCCATCACCACCATGGCCGCGCCGTACTGGCGCACCGTGCGGGCCCGCTGCAAAAACACCTCTTCGCCTTCTTTCAGCGAGATGGAGTTGACGATGCTCTTGCCCTGCACGCACTTCAGGCCGGCTTCCAGCACGCTCCACTTCGAGGAGTCAATCATGAGCGGCACCCGCGAGATATCGGGCTCCGAGGCGATGAGGTGCAGGAACGTCGTCATGGCCTGCTCCGAATCGAGCATGCCTTCGTCCATGTTGATATCAAGCACTTGGGCGCCTTCCTCCACCTGCACGCGGGCCACCGCTAGGGCTTCCTCGTAGGCGCCGGTCCGGATGAGGCGGGCAAACGCGCGGGAGCCGGTCACGTTGCAGCGCTCGCCCACGTTCACAAACAGACTATCGGGCTTGATGGCAA
Source organism: Hymenobacter sp. (assembly GCF_036388155.1). Classification (NCBI taxonomy): domain Bacteria; kingdom Pseudomonadati; phylum Bacteroidota; class Cytophagia; order Cytophagales; family Hymenobacteraceae; genus Hymenobacter; species Hymenobacter sp. Next base: position 98,166 of record NZ_DASVSI010000175.1, read on the forward strand.
ACGGTTCGAGGCCGCTCAGGTGGGTAGCGGGCGGAATTTCAGTAGGTAGGGGGCGGGGCTTATACTTCTGGGCCAGGCGGGATAGCTCGGCAATGTGCTGGGGCGTGGTGCCACAACAACCACCCACCACCGTCACAATTCCTTCCTTCAAGTACTCTTCTACCAGCGCGGCAAATTCCTGCGCCGACTCATCGTAACCGCCAAAAGCGTTGGGCAAGCCCGCGTTCGGATACGCCGAAATGTGCACGTCGGAAATGCGGCTCAGCTCCTGCACGTATTGGCGGAGCTGGTCGGCCCCGAGGGCGCAGTTCAGGCCCACGCTCAGCAGCGGCAGGTGGCTGATGCTGTTCCAGAATGCTCCCACCGTCTGGCCGCTCAAGGTGCGGCCCGAGGCGTCGGTAATAGTGCCCGAAATCATGATGGGCACCTCGCGGCCGCCGTCATCAAAGAACTTCTGCACGGCGTAGAGCGCCGCTTTGGCGTTCAGCGTGTCAAAGATGGTTTCGATGAGCAGCGCATCCACGCCGCCGTCCACGAGGCCGCGCACCTGCTCCAGGTAGGCCGTGGCCAGCTCGTCGAAGGTCACGGCGCGGAAGCCCGGGCGGTTCACATCGGGCGAGAGCGAGGCGGTGCGGTTGGTGGGGCCCACGGCGCCGGCCACAAAGCGCGGCTTGTCGGGCGTAGAGTATTCGTCGGCCGCTTCCTTGGCCAGGCGCGCCGACTCGTAGTTCAGCTCGTACACCACGTGCTCCAGGCCGTAGTCGGCCTGCGCAATGGTGGTGCCGGAGAACGTGTTGGTCTCCACCATATCAGCTCCCGCGGCGAAGTACTCGGCGTGGATGCCCTTGATGATATCCGGCCGCGTGAGGCTCAGCAGGTCGTTGTTGCCGCGCAGGGGCTTGGGATGGTCGGCGAAGCGGGCGCCGCGAAAGTCCTCCTCCGTGAGCGGATAGCGCTGAATCATGGTACCCATGGCGCCGTCGAGAATCAGCAGGCGCTGGCGAAGAAGCTCGGAGAGGCTGTGTCGCGAAGCGGCGGCTTCGCGTTCCGGGGCGGCGGTGAGGGTGGCGGTGGGCATTTCTTTCGGATTGAGTAGCGGGCAAAATGCGCGTATCCAGAAAGAAACCCGAACACTAGGGTTCGGTTCCGGCTGGCATCTTCTTTCACCAAAAACGGCGGTGAAACGGGAGTTGGCACCTACTCGCGGTAGGTTGCCAAGACGTCATCGGGCCCGGTCCCTCTGTCTTTCTGGATAGCAGCGTAGGGCGAAGATACGGACGCCGCGATAATTAGCAGCGCCCAGGGCCACCAAAAGCCATAAGATGCTTTGGGTCAGGTACTCGGGCGATAACCTGGTTCAGTGAGTGAGAACGAGCTGGGTAAAGTGCTAAATATCGAAAATTTCACGCGTTCCAGTGTTGAGGTAAACACTGGGAAAGAGCGTGTTTTTTGGGCAGACGGTTTTGCGTGTTTTACCCCCTGAATCTCCTGATTCAACGAATAGAAGATATCTCATTGATGTTGCAACATTAATTTTGATGCTTCATTCTAGTTCAACACATTATCAGTTTAATGCAACACATTTATTCTGCCTTGGTTGTGGCAGCGCTGCTTCCGGCTCAGCCCGCGCTAGCTTCCCCCGCCACCGGCCCCCACCCTCGTCAAGCTTCTGCCAAGCGCAAAGCTGCCGCACTGCCCGACCCCGCCGGAAAAACCGTGGGCGGCGTAGTGTTCACCGCCGCCGGCGAGCCCCTGCCCGGCGCCACGGTTTTCATCAAAGGGACCTACATTGGCACAAGCACCAACCAGCTGGGCGAATTCAGCTTGAACGCGGCTTTCGACAAGAGCCCCGTCGTGCTGGTGGTAGCGTACGTTGGCTACGAAACGCAGGACTCCACGCTCACGGGCATCGACAACTCGTTGCGTTTTAACCTGGTGCGGAGCGCCACGCTGCTCAACGAAACGGTGGTATCCGCTTCGCGGGTGGAGGAAAACATCCTGCGGGCACCGGTAACCATCGACAAAGTTTCGGGCAAGCAGCTCGAGCGCATCAGCACGCCGGAAGTGCTGGCGGGCCTGGGCCAGCTGGCCGGCGTCGACGTCAACTCGGCGTCGATGCTGTTTACCAGCGTCAGCACCCGCGGCTTCAACACGGCCAAGTCGGAACGCGTGATTCAGCTCGTGGACTACATGGATACGGCGCTGCCGTCCCTGAACCTGAGCCCCGGCAACCTGGTGGGCATTCCGGAGCTCGACATGGAGAGCATCGAAATCATCCACGGCCCGGCCTCGGCCCTCTACGGCTCCAACGCCCTGAGTGGCGTGGTGCTGTTCAACTCGAAAGACCCGTTTGTGTACGACGGCCTGAGCGTGCGCCTGCGCGGCGGCGAACGCAACCTGCGCGACGCCCAGTTGCGCTACGCCAAGAAGCTAGGCAACAAGTTTGCCATCAAGCTGAACGGCAGCTATTTCGAAGCCCAAGACTGGCTTGCCAACAACTTCAACGCAACCAAAACTTCTGCGAACCCCGAAGGCTCGCCGCTGGGCTACGAGGCGGTGAACCGCCACGGCGACGACAACCTGCTGTTTTCGCGCGCCCTGAATCGCCCGGGCTTCGTGGTGAACTCCGAGCTGGAAGGCAAAACCGTGTACATGCCCGGTTTCTCCGAGCAGGAGCTGATTGCGGGCGACCAGAAAACCCGTTCCTACCGCGTACAGGGCGCGGTGTCTTACCTCATCAAAGACGACCTGAAGCTGACCGTGGAGGCCAAGCGCGGCGTGGGCACTTCCACCTACCAAAACCTGAGTCGTTTCCGCATCAAGGACTTGGGCACCAATCAGTATCGGGTCGAGCTGAAGGGCAACAATGGATTCTTCCGGGCGTATTCGACCGAAGATTTCACGGGTTCCAGCTACGAGCTGACCCAGCTGGCGGCCCAGTTGAATAACTCGCCCACCACGGAGGGCGGCACCACCAGCTACAAGAATCAGTACTTCGGGACGTACAACCAGGCCTACACCTTTGCGCGCAGCTCGATGTACCCCGGCGGCGCCCTGAGCCCGGCCGAGGCGCAAGCCTTCGCCCAAAAAACCGCCAATGGCACGGCGCTGAAAAGCACCGACGCCCGCTACGCAACCCTGCGCGACAAAATCATCAACGACGACCAGCCCGGCCGTGGCGCGGCGCAAAACTTCAACTCGTACCTGAACGACGTGAGCGGGCAGCGCGGCTTCCACCTCTCGGACTTCGGCACCGACCTGATTGTGGGCGCGGCCTACCGCGAGTACCGCTTGGGTTCGGGCGGCAAGCTGTTTTCGGACGCCAACGGCGAGCGCATCCGCAACTACGAGTACGGCGGCTACGCCCAGCTCACCCAGACGTTCCTCGACACGCGCCTGAAATTTGCCCTGGCCGGCCGCGTCGACAACTTCAAGAATTTTAAACCCGCTTTCTCGCCCCGCGCCGCGGTGGTGTACTCGGCGGGCGCCAACAAGCAGCATAACTTCCGCGCCAGCTACGGCCGCGCCTTCCGCAGCCCCTCCAACACCGACCAGTACCTGCGGTCGGACGTGGGCTCGTTTATCTTGCTGGGCAACATCGGCGAGGGCTTCAAAGGCTATGGCTTCACCAATGCCCAGGGCCAGAGCTACAATCCATTTACCACCCCGATTGCGGGCTTTGAAGTGTCCTTCGATAAGCTGCGCTTGGAGCGCGTGAGCACCGTCGAGGTGGGCTACAAGGGCGCCATCATCCCCAATGTGTACGTGGACGCCAGCTACTTCCGCAGCAGCTACCACGACTTCATTGGCGGCAGTGCCTTCGTGGGCAACGTGGACGGCACGCGCCCCACCAAGCAGCAAGTGGACGCCGGCCTGAGCTCGGGCTTCACCAACGCGGCCGCCTCGTCGGCCCGCGTCATCTACGCCGCTTACAACAACGACCAGGAAGTACGCACGCAAGGCGCCACCTTCGGCGTGACCTACTACCTGAACCGCGCCCTGAACCTGAGCGGCAACTACTCGCTGAACGTGCTCGACCGCAGCAATCTGCCCGTTGGCTTCCGCACGTTCTTCAACACGCCCAAGCACAAGTTCAACATCGGCGCTTCGGGCATTGTGCTGCGCAACCTCAACTACTCGGTGAACTACCGCTGGGTAGAGGGCCACAACCAGGAGCTGCCCCTAGCCACCGGCATGGTGAGAACCTACCGCACCACCGATGCCTACCTGGGCTACACCGCGCCCAAGCTGTTGACGACGTTCCAAGCTGGGGTTTCCAACATGTTCAACACCAACAACACCCAAATCATTGGCGGTCCACAAATCGGCCGGCTGGCTTACCTGGGGTTGTTATTCAACGTTAATTAAGTAGTCGCGCAGAAGGAAGCGTATTATCCGGTCCGACCGCCCGAGGCGGTCCGACCGGTTGAAGGGGGGGCCACAGCGGGGCAACGACGACCGGTCGGACCGCCTCGGGCGGTCGGACCGGCGGCTCGGCACACTAAACGTTTATTTCTGCATGACTACTGAAAGCCTGGGCTTCCGCCGCGCTGGCAGCTATGCCCAGCCGAAAAGTAAAAAAGGCCCGCATCATTGATGCGGGCCTTTTTTAGGTCTAGATTCAACCGATACCTCTTACTTAAATGGCCCAAGCGGGCCACACGCTGCCCGCCGGAAACTCAGCCGGCTCGGGCGGCAGCTCCAGAAACGCAGTAGCTTCTATTAGGCTGGCCAAATCGCCGGAACCACCCACCCGGAGCGGTGTGGCCAAGCGCCGCCCTTCGGCATCCACGGTCAGGCGCACGGGCACAAAATGCGTGAGATGGGGCTTGAAGTTGATATCGACGACAAGCACGGCGGGCGCAGGGGCTTCTGCCGCAGCTGCGAGGTCGGCCGCGTTGGCAGGCTGCTGGCAGGCGCGCAACCAGGGCCGCACGTAGCGGCAGGCGGTGAGAAACGTGGACACCGGGTTGCCGGGCAACCCAAACACCACCGGCCCGCCCAGCCGCGCGCCAAACCACATGGGCTTGCCGGGGCGCTGCTGCACCTCGTGGAATAGTTCTTCGACGTGCAGCTCGCGCAGCAAGCCGGGCAGGTGGTCGGCGCGGCCCTTGCTTACGGCGCCGCTCAGCACCACGGCATCGAAGCCCGCGTCCAGAATGTTGGTCAGGCCCCGTCGCAGTTCATCCAACCCATCGGGCAGATGAAAAAGTGAAACGTCGGCTCCCGTTTGGGCAAACAGCGCTTGTAAGGCATACGCATTGGAACGGCGAATTTGGTGCGGCAAGGGCGTGACCTCGATGCTCACCAGCTCGTCGCCGGTGCTCACCACGGCCACGCGGGCGGCACGGGTCACAGCAATTTCGGCGGCGCCGACGGTGGCGGCCACGGCCAGCTCGGCCGGGCCCAGGCGGGTGCCGGGCCGGAGCAGGGCGTCGCCCACGCGGCGGTCGGCCGCTTGGTGATGGATGTTGATGCCGGGCGTAGCGGGCGGTGGAATCTGAATGGCGGCGCGGTTATCGTGCAACTCGATGTCCTCGTAGCGCACCACCACGTCGGTGCCAGCGGGCAATACAGCACCCGTCATCACCTCCACGGCCTGCTGCGCGTCGAGCAGCGGCTGGGGTGCCGCTCCCGCATACTGGGTGTGCTGAATGACAAATTCTGTTTGCCCGCCCGCCCACGCAGCGTGGGCCACCGCAATGCCGTCCATGGCCACCCGGTTGAAGGGCGGAAAGTCGCGGTCAGCCGTCAGCGTTTCTGCCAAGATGCGGCCGGCGGCCTGGGGGAGGGGCACGGTTTCCGCGGGGAGCGGCCGGGCGGTGGCGAGCACGCGGGCGGTGGCTTCGGCAGGGGAGAGCATGAGGGGAAGTTGTAGCGGGGTGAAAATTAGCGCCTCAGTAGATATGTAAACACAAAAAGACCGTCATGCTGAGCGCAGCCGAAGCATCTCGCATGGGTTAGTAATCCAATCGGTGTCATCCTGAGCGTAGCGAAGGACCTTATCGGGTTAGAACAGTTCGTTTCATCGTGATAAGGTCCTTCGCTACGCTCAGGATGACAGATGATTCAGGTAGAGATGCTTCGGCTGCGCCCAGCATGACGTTCCCTTGTAGTTCATTCCCTGTTAAGACCTACGGAATAAGCCGGTCTTCGCGCAGCTTGGCGAAGAGGTCGAAAAACGAATCCTCCGTGCTCTGGAAGACGGTGAAGCCCCGCTTGCGGCTGTTGGCCATATCGGTCATCACTTCAATGGGGCGGCCCAGGTCCAGGTCGGTGTGCCAGGGCGAGGCCAGGCGGCTGAGGTCGGGCTCGGTGAGGCCGTGGCGGGTAGCGATGTCGCGCCACACTTCGGTGTCCTGCGCCAGCTCGGCTTCCAGTGGGTGAATGGTGCCATCGAAGCCTACGGGCTCCACGCCAAACCACTCGGCCAGGCGGCCCCACAACTGGCTCCAGCGAAAAACGTCGCCGTTCACCACGTTGTACGCCTCGTTGCGGGCGGCTTCCGTGGTGGCGGCCCACACCAGTTGCTTCGCGATGACGCGGGCATCGGTCACGTCCGACAAGCCTTCCCACTGCGCCTGCGAGCCGGGCCAGCGGAACGGCCGGCCCGTTTCTTTGCAGATGCTCGCGTACACGGCCAGCGTAGTGCCCAGGTTCATGAGGTTGCCCACCGCCTTGCCGATGATGGTGTGCGGGCGGTGAATGCTCCAGCTGAAGCCGTCGCGCTCGGCCGCCGCGTACACTTCGTCTTCCTGGGCGTAGTAAAAGTTGTCGAGTGGCAGGCGGGGCTGCGACTCGCGCAGGGGCGTGGGCGGCGGCACGCCCCCGCTCACGTAGGCCTCGAAGGGCCCCAGGTAGTGCTTCAGGCCCGTTACGAGGGCCACGTGCTGCACCGAATGCTTCGGCCCGAGCACCGCCAGCAGGTTGCGCACCATGGCGCTATTCACGCGGATGTTCTCGGCCTCGGTTTCGTTGCGCATCCAGCTGGTGATGAACACGTGGGTCGGAGCCACGTCGGCCAGGGCCGTTTCCAGGCTGGCCACATCCATCAAATCGGCTGCCACGGGCTGCAAGCCGGGAATGTCGTTGCCGGGCCGGCGAGCCAAGCCGTAAGTAGTCCAATTATTGGCCAGAAGCTCCTGGGCCAGGTTGCTGCCGATGATGCCGCTGGCACCCACGACTAAAGCGGTATTCGTCATAATGTAAGGTATTGATGGGACGAGCTGCGCCGCCAGCTACTGCCGGCTTTTCGTGCCCGAATGCGAAGGGGTAGGGGGTGAGATAAACCCGGTTTTGAGCCAGCGGAAGCAGCTTGCGTGAAGTGTGGCTATACGATGATGCCTTCCGGGTAGCTCATTAAAGTGGGATATTCGCCCTGGTGAAGCGCACGGTATGGCCGCTCCGCACACCCTGAGAGCGTGGCGTTTTTTCTAAACAATCAACTGCTGGCATTGGCTGTTAGAAGCCTCGCCGAAGCGCTTTCTCACCGCACCTTCGAACACTTACACGCAAGCCCGCGTCTTTACGCCCTATGCAAACCAAGAACTTTACCCACGTCAACGCCGCCAACCAGCCCACCATGGTGGACGTGGGCGCCAAAGCCCCCACCCGCCGCGTGGCCCGCGCCCGCTGCCGCGTGGTGCTGGGCGAGGAACTGCTAGCCCGCGTGCAGGCCGGCGAAATGCCCTCGCACAAGGGCCCGGTGCTGCACACGGCCATCCTGGCGGGCATCATGGGTGCCAAGCGCACGTCAGAGCTCATACCGTTGTGTCACCCGCTGGGGCTGGACGATTGCAAGGTGACCATCGAGCCCGACGGGCCCAGCGCCCTGCGTGTGGAGTGCACCGCCGTGGTCACGGGCCGCACCGGCGTGGAAATGGAAGCCCTCACCGGCGCCACCGTGGCCGCCCTCACCATCTACGACATGTGCAAGGCTTTCTCCCACGACATTACCATCGAGAGTGTGCAGCTGGTGGAAAAAACCGGGGGTAAAAGTGACTTTCATCGTGCCGAAAATTTGTAAATTACCCCATGGATAGTCATACAAGCTCAACCGTAAAACGCACCAAACACGCCGCCCTGGCCCGGCCCGACATGGGCGAGTTCGGCCGGCACGAACTGGCGATTTTAGGGGCGCCCTGCGGCGATATTCAAGCCTTGGTGGCTCGCTTGCTGCCGCTGCTGGCTCCTGCGTTGCGTGTGGCCTACGTGGATGCCGACCACGCCGCCGGCGACGCCGCCGAAACCCAAAATGAAGCCCGAGCGGGCGTGCCCTACGTGGCCGATAACGGCCTATCGGCAGAGGTGGTTGACAAAATCACCTATCGCCAACTCAACCTCACGCGGGCGCTCGACCGGTTCTCGCAGCCCGAGCTGCTGGCCCACGAAAGCGTGGTGCTGGTGAACGGCAACCACTTTCGGGCCCGGCAACAGGTCGTCATCGTGGACCCGCGCAAGCCGCTGGACAAGAAGCTCGACCGCCTCACCGACGTGCGCCTGATACTGCTGGCCGAAGGGCAAAGCGACTTGCCCGCCGTACTGGCCGAGCACCTGAGCACCGCCCCGCTGCCGCCCGTGCTGCGGCTGGCAGAAGTCGACAAAATAGCGGCCTTCATCCGGCAGTGGTACGCCCTGGCGGTGCCGGTGCTGCGCGGGCTGGTGCTGGCCGGCGGCCGTAGCGAGCGCATGCAAACCGACAAGGGGGCCCTGCACTACCACAGCCTCGACCAGCGGCAGCACACGGCCGCGCTGCTGTCCGAATTTTGCCCCGACGTGCGGGTGTCCGTTCGCCCCGACCAGGCCGACGAGCTTCCCGCCGGCCTCAAGCCGCTGCCCGACACATTTTTGAACCTGGGCCCGCTGGGCGGCGTGCTCTCCGCTTTGCAGTGCGACCCCAACGCGGCGTGGCTGGTGCTGGCCTGCGACCTGCCCTTTCTCACCCGCGACACGCTGGAGTATTTGGTCACGAACCGGCAACCGGCGCGCCTAGCTACCTCGTTCCGCAGCCCCTGGGACGATTTTCCCGAGCCGCTGGTCACCATCTGGGAGCCGCGCAGCTACGGGCAGCTGCTGCGGTTTTTAAGCATGGGCTACTCTTGCCCCCGTAAGGCGCTGATTAACTCCGACATCGAGCTGCTGAGTCCGCCCGTACCCGGTGACCTGCGCAACGTGAACACCCCCGAAGAACGGGTGGCGGCGCAGCGCGAATTGGGGCCGTGACAGTAGCAAATGGTCTGAACCCGAAATAAGGCGAGTAGCAGGCAACCTTGTGCCCGCATTATCCATCTTCGGGGCATGAAAACTTCTTTTCTCTTCCTAACACTGCTGCTGGCCGGGCATTTGGCCGCCATGGCCCAAGGCCCCGGGCAATCCGACCCCATAACCTATAAAGCCGACCAGGATACCGCTTTTCGTCGCGGCTCTGGCATTGCCCTCGACAACCTCAGCAAGCAGCAGGTGGAGAACCTCGCGGTGCTGGGCCGGGTGTGGGGGTTCGTGAAATACTACCACCCCGCCGTGGCCCGGGGCGACTACAACTGGGACGCGGAAATGCTGCGCGTTCTGCCCAAAGTGCTCAACAGCCAAAACCGGGACGAGTGCAGCGCCGTGCTTAGCGCCTGGCTGACCGCCCTCGGGCCAGTGCCGGCCTGCGCCACCTGTCGCGAGCCCAAGCCCGCCAAAATGCGCCTGCTCGCCGATTTGGCTTGGCTCACTGACGAAAACCAACTTAGCCCCGCTCTCAGCCAGCAGTTGGTGTACCTGCGTCACAACCGCAACCAGGGCCCCCACTATTACGTGCGCAATGCCCCTGACGTCGGCAACCCGCTGTTCACGCACGAGGAAGTGTATGCCCAGCCCGCCACGCCCGATGCCGGACTGCGCCTGCTGGCCCTCTACCGCTACTGGAACATGATTGAATATTTCTTCCCTTACCGCTACGCTATTGGGGAAGACTGGCAGCGGGTGCTGCCCGAATTCATCCCGCAATTTGCCACCGCCCGCACCGACGAGCAGTACCGGCTGGCGGCGCTGGCCATCATTGCCCGCATCCACGACACGCACGCCAATATTTATGGCAATGATAAAATTCTGGCGTCTTACCGTGGCACGCTTCACGCGCCGGTGCAAGTGCGTTTTGTGGAAGGCCAAGTCGTGGTGACGGACTACTTCCACGAAACGCTGGGCCCGGCCACCGGCCTGCAAAAAGGCGACGTGGTACTGGCCGTGGACGGGGTGAAAGTGGCCGACCTGGTGAAGGCCCGCCAGCCGCTAACCCCCGCCTCCAACGAGCCGACTCAGCTGCGCAATGTGGCCCGCGACCTGCTGCGCGGCCCTTCCGATAAAGTCACGCTGCTCATCCGGCGCGACGGCCGCGACTTCCCCGTGACGGTGGCCCGCGTGCCCGCCGCCCAGCTCAACCTGGCCCTCAACAACGGCACGCCCGACCCCAAAGCTCCGTTCTGGAAGTCGTTGCCCGGCAACATTGGCTACCTCTCGCTGGGCACTATCAAGCAGGCTGAATTGCCTGCCGCGATGGCGCAATTGAAGAACACAAAAGGCCTCGTGATTGACATTCGGAACTACCCAGCCGAGTTTGTGGTGTTTTCGCTCACAAAATACCTGTCGGTGAAGTCCGTGCCTTTCGTACGATTCAGCGTGCCGCAGCCAACGTATCCGGGCGTGTTCATGAGCACGCCGGTGGTGTCGGTGCCGGGCACCAAAGAGGCCCCTTACGCGGGCAAGGTCGTCATTCTGGTGAACGAGTTGAGCCAGAGCCAGGCAGAGTATACCACCATGGCCCTGCGTGCCGTGCCGGGGGCCAAAGTAGTGGGCAGCACCACCGCCGGGGCCGATGGCAACGTCTCCACCATCATCCTGCCCGGCAACATCAACACCTGGATTAGCGGCCTCGGTGTGTATTACCCCGACGGCCGCGAAACCCAGCGCATCGGCATCGTGCCCGATGTGGTCGTGACGCCCACCATCAAAGGCATTCGCGAGGGGCGCGATGAGCTGCTGGAACAAGCCGTGCAACTCATTGAGAAGCCCTAAAATCAGTCGGGTTTATTGGCCCCTCTGGGCTGATTCTGGTCTGCAATTTTAGTTTAGCTTAACTGTCTGAGAACCCGCCCAGTCATGCAATGGCTGGGCTTTTTCTTGTGCCCGCAGTACATCTGTTGAAGTGTAGAGTTCGTTTATGGCTCCGATTGGCACACTTTTCGAATAGGCCCAATCCGAATACATATCCCATCTATTTTTCACCATGAAAAAATCTGCAATTCTAATCGGGGCTTTATTCGCCACCGCGGCCGTTTCATCGGCCCAGGCCCAGGACGTGCGCTTTGGTTTGCGCGCCGGCGCCAACTACTCCAACCTGGCCGGCAACGTCAGAAACGAAAACACTTACAACAACAAAGTCGGCTTCCTGGGTGGCGTGATGGTCAACGTGCCCGTAGTGGAAGGCTTCTTCTCGGTGCAGCCCGAGATTCTGTATTCGCAGAAAGGCTTTGAAAACAAGCCGACTGAATTCACAAACGTGCTGGGCGGCAAGCAAAAGCGCGAGGGCAACGTGAACTACAACTACCTCGACGTGCCGGTACTGCTAAAAGTCAACGCCGGCGGTTTCATCGTGGAAGCGGGCCCGCAGTACTCCTACCTGCTTAGCTCCAACAACGAAACCCGGACCACCACCACGCCCGCCCTGGGCGGCTCCCCGACCACCGTAGAAGCCCGCGACAAAAATGACGTGAGCGGCCTCAACCGCAACGAGTTGGGCTATTTGGCCGGCGTAGGATACCAAGCCGACAATGGCCTGAGCCTGAGCCTGCGCTACACCGGCGCCTTCAGCGACTTCGTGAAGAGCGACGACGATACCTACTTCAACGGCGACCTCAAAAACGCCCGCCACTCGGCCTTCCAGCTCTCGTTGGGCTACTTAATTCCGAGCAAATAACAGCCTTCTGTAACTCCTGAGAAAAGCCCGACTTCTGCACAGAGGCCGGGCTTTTCAGTGCTTGCCGAACTGCCCCCACTGCGCCGCTAGTCACTTGGCACCGTTCTCGTGCTGTCAGGTCACTACTGGGAAGCAGGCCTTTATTTGCTGTGGCGCTAGCCCGCAGCCCTGCTCATTCTCCCTGGTTACCTCTCTTATGCTTCGAATTCTTGTTGCCCTAATACTCTGCCTCGCTTGCGGCCTCGTCACGCCAGGAGCGGCCCAGCCGGGTAGGCGCAAGGCTGCTCAGGATTCGTTAACGGCAGAACTGGAAGCGTTGCGCAGCCAGGGCTATTTCAACGGGTTTGGGGTGGCCATCGTGAACCGGAAGGGTACTGTCTATCAGCACGGGTTTGGCTTTGCCGACGTCCAAGCCCAAAAAGCATACGGCGTCAACACCCTGCAAAACATCGGGTCGGTGTCCAAAACGCTGGTTGGGTTGGCCCTGCTCAAGGCGCAGGAGTTGGGCTTGCTCACTCTGGACGACCCCATCAGCAAATACCTGCCTTTCCCGGTCGTGAACCCCGCGTTTCCCGATGTGCCGATTACGCTCCGGCACCTGGCAACCCACACGTCCGGCATCCGCGACAACGACTTCTACCTGAGCAAAAACTACTTCCTTCAGCCCGGCCAGAACGTCGCGGGCATGCCGATGACCTTTGATGACGAGCAGACATTCATCCCTGCCGACTCGGCGGTGACCCTGCCCGTGTTTCTGCAAAATGTGCTGACCCCGCAGGGCAAGTGGTACCAGCCAAAGGGGTTTCTCGCCCGCCGGCCCGGCGAGCTCTACGAGTACTCCAACGTGGGCGCGGCCCTGGCGGCGTACGTGGTAGAGCTGGCCAGCAAGCAGCCGTTTCCGGACTTTACGGCCCGCTACCTCACCCGGCCGCTGGGCCTGCGCAACTCGGGCTGGCGCTTCGCCGACGTCGCTTTCTCCCGGCACTCGCGGCTCTATCAGTCGCCCACGGTGCCGCTGCCCTACTATGGGCTAACCACTTATCCCGACGGCGGCTTCATTTCCTCGGTCGCCGACATGAGCAAGTACCTGCGCGAGCTGATTCGGGGCTACCAGGGCCAGGGCACCGTGCTGCGGCCCGAGAGCTACCGCGAATTGTTTCGGCCCGAGCTGGCCGCTGGCAACTTTGAGAAGCGCAACGAGCGCAACCCGTACAGCGAATCCTACAACGTGGGGGTGTTCATGGGCTTCGGCTACACCGGCTTCATCGGCCATACCGGCGGCGACCCCGGCGTGGTAACGCTGCTGTTCTTTGACCCCAAATCCGGCATCGGCCGGCTCTTGCTGATAAATACCAGCTTTTCCGACAAGGCCGGCGGGGCGACAATGTATAAAATCTGGGACACGCTGGCCAAATACCAGCACCGGCTGGGGGGGTAACAGCCAAGCAGTGTAGTACATAATAGGGCAATGAGCCTCACCGTTGAGACCACCTCACGCACAGTTATGGGTGCGCTGCCACCCACTCGGTGCCGTCCTCGTACTCCTCGCGCTTCCAGATGGTCACCACCTGCTTCAACGTGTCGATGATGAACTGGCAGGCGGCAAAGCTTTCGGCGCGGTGCGGCGTGGCCACGGCCACCACCACGGCCACGTCGCCGAGCTCCAACGTGCCCTTGCGGTGCACCACGGCCACTTCCTGCAGCATGGGCCACTTCTCGTAAGCCTGCGCCACCACGTGGCCCAGCTGGGTGAGGGCCATGGCGTCGTAAGACTCGTAGTGCAGGCGGCGTACCGGGCGCCCACCCGATTGGTTGCGCACCGTGCCAATGAAAGCGTTGACGGCGCCGGCCGCATCGGTTTGCACGGCGGCCAGGGCGTCGGCCACGGCTATGGGCTGGTCAGTAATGGCGAAGTGAGGAGTCATGAAGTAGCGCGGACTTTTAGTCCGCGAGGCGTGAGCTATAAAACCAGGCAGAAGTCACGGCACGCGGACTAAAAGTCCGCGCTACATTATCCGCCGGCCACGGGGGGAATGAGCGCAATGTCGTCTACAGTATGCAGGGGCTGGTCGAGGGCGGCGTATTCGTTGTTCACGGCCACGGCGCAGCTGCGCAGCTCGCCCAGCGCCGGGTACTGCCGGCGCATCTCCTCCAGCAGGGCGCCCACCGTGGCGGGGGCGGGGGCGGGCAATTCTATCAGGGCAGTGCCCACAATGTCGCGGGTGATGCCGTACAAAGCGACTTTTAAGGACATATCTTCGGCGTATTATTTTGAGCGAAAACCAGGGCGGAAAGCGCGTTCGGCCCCGCGCCGGGTGCGAGACCTGAACACCTTTCCCGCAATGGGGGTTTAGCGCAAGTCGGGTGTCTTACGTACAGCCGTGCAAAATTGGTGATAAACGTGCTACCATCTACTCCTGCTCTGGCCACTCCGGTGGTTTCGCCCCTCTTCGACCAGCACGGCCGGCCGTTGGAGTACCTGCGCCTGGCCGTGACGGACCGCTGCAACCTGCGCTGCTTCTACTGCATGCCCGAAGAAGGCATCAAGTACATGCCCAAGCACGAGTTGCTGAGCTACGAAGAAATGCTGCGCCTGACCGGCCTGCTGGCCACCTTGGGCGTGCGCAAAGTGCGCCTGACTGGCGGCGAGCCCTTTGTGCGGCGCGACTTGGTGCCGTTCATGGAGCAGCTGGCCAAAATTCCTGGCATCAACGACATCAGCCTCACCACCAATGGCGTGCTCACCGCGCCGCATGTGCCGGCCCTGGCCCGGCTGGGCGTACGCGCCGTGAATCTAAGCCTCGATACGCTGGACCGCGCCCGCTTCGCCAGCATCACCCGGCGCGACGAGTTGCCGCGCGTGCTGGAAACGCTGAACGCGTTGCTGGAGCACGGCATTCAGGTAAAAATCAACGCGGTGGTGATGGACGGCCAGAACATCGACGACCTCGTTCCCCTGGCCGACCTCAGCCGCACACTACCCATCGACGTGCGCTTCATCGAGGAAATGCCGTTCAACGGCGGCAGTCACGAGGCCGGCCCCGCCTCGCTGCCGTGGAACCACGTGCGTATCCGCCAGCACCTAGAGCAGCATTTTGGCGAGCTTACGCCCGTAACGATGGCGGCCGGAGCCACGGCCTCGGACTATACAATTGCTGGCCATCAGGGCCGCGTTGGCATTATTGCGGCGTATTCGCGCACCTTTTGCGGCACCTGCAACCGCCTGCGGCTCACCGCCGAGGGCGGCATCAAAACCTGCCTCTACGACCAGGGCGTGCTCGATACGCGCGCCCTGCTGCGCGGCGGCAAAACCGACGACGAGATTGTAGCGGCTCTCGCAGCGGCCTTCCGCTTCCGCGCAGCCAATGGCTTTGAAGCCGAGCGGCAGCGGCCCCTGCACCAGCTCAGCTTCGAGAGCATGGCCACCATCGGGGGGTAAACCGGCTGAAGAAACAGGTCTGGGCACGCTTCTTTACCTTGCCCATTCAAGGCGGTGCGACACGGCAGCCTAAACTTCGGTGATGATAAAAGTTGTGCTGATTGTGCTGGGTGTAGTGGCGGCGCTGTACGTAGCGCTGTGCTGCGTGCTGTATTTCAAGCAGGAAAGCCTGCTGTTCTTCCCCACCCGCCTGCGGGCCGACCACCAATTCCGCTTCCCCGGCAACTTTGAGGAACGGTGGATACCCACGGCCGACGGCACGCGGCTGCACGGCTTGCTGTTTCACGCCCCCGATTCCAAAGGGCTGGTGTTTTACCTGCACGGCAACGGCGGCGCCGTGGACAGCTGGGGCGAAGTGGCGGCCGCCTACACCCGCCTGCAATACGACGTATTCCTGCTCGACTACCGCGGCTATGGCAAGAGCGGCGGCACCATCACCAGCCAAGCGCAGCTGCTGAGCGATGTGCAGACGGCGTACCGGCAGCTGATGCGGGAATATCCCGAAAACCAGACCGTAATTATGGGGTACTCGGTGGGCACCGGCCCGGCTACTTGGCTAGCGGCCCAACAGCACCCCAAGCTGCTGATTCTGCAGGCGCCGTACTACAGCATGCGCGATTTGGCCACGCGGCTCTACCCATTTGTGCCCGGTTTTTTGGTGCGCTACCCGCTGCCAACTAACGAAGTAATCCAGCAGGTGAGCGCGCCCGTTGTGCTGTTCCACGGCGACCGCGACGAGGTGATTTATTACGAATCGTCCCTCAAGCTCAAAGCCTTGCTCAAGCCGACGGACAAGCTTGTGGTATTGCCCGGCGCGGGCCACAACGGCATGACGGACAATCCGCTTTATCGCCGTACACTTGCAGAGTTGCTGTAAGCCGAAGCGCCTTTCGAGCGGTGGTTGCCAAGCACCGGCGCGGTTTATTTCTCAGCTATGTAAGCGAGAAAGTGCCGACAAGAAAATTATTTCTTGTCCGGTCAGTTTTAGGTTATTCCATGATATCCATATCATTACTGCTTGGTAATTGAAATGTACCATCGTTGATATTCTAAAATTTATAAAATTAATTTAATTCGACTAAGCCGAACCGTAAGGAAATAAGGTCGTTAGCATAGCATAATACAGTATATTTGTTAATTATACCCTGGTTCGTAATTATATTATATGTCAAAATTTTACAATTCGATAATTATAAACCCAGATTCCGACGGTCAGCTCGCCATCCCGTGCGAAGCGCAGTCGGCTGAAGCCCAAGTTGCGGCTTTGCAATTGGCCCTGGCGGAGGCGCAAGCTGCACTACGCGAAGCAGAAGAGCGTGCCGCAAACCAAAAAGACTATTACGAAACCATTCTCAATCACCTCAAGGTAGAAGTCGGTGTATTCGACGCGGAAGACCGGTACCTGTTGGTTAACCAGCAGGCCGTCAAAGACCCTGAGGTGCGCGAATGGATAATTGGGAAGAACGATTCGGAGTATTGTGCATACCGGCAGCGGCCGGCCGCCGTGGCGCTCACCCGCCGCGAGAAGATTGGCCAGGCCGTGCAATCGGGCGAGGAAGTGACCTGGGAAGAGTCGTTGGATTCGGACAAGGGCCCGCGGCGGTTGCTGCGGCACCTGATTCCCGTGTTCGGGGCCGATGGTTCGCTGCGCATGGTGGTGGGCACCGGCACCGACATCACCGCCCGGCGGCTGGCCGAGGAGAAGCTGGTGGAGCAGCGCGAATTCTACGAATTTGCCCTCAACCACGTGCCCTGCGACCTGGCCGTGTTCGACGCGGACCACCGCTACCTGTTCGTGAACGCCAGCGGCATCAAAGACCCGGCGGCGCGGGAATGGGTCATCAACAAAGACAATTTCGACTATTGCCGCCAGTACAACCATCCCATCGGCATTGCCGAAGAGCGGCAGGTACGCATGAACCAGGCCGCGCGCGAGCGCCGGCTGGTGACGTTTGAAGAGGCTTTCCAGCGGCCGGACGGCATCCGGCACCAGTACCGCTGCCTGCAGCCCGTGTTTCATCCCGACGGCCGCCTGCACCTCATCGTGGCCTACGGCCTCGACATCACCGAGCGCGTCCAGACCGAGCAAGCCCTGCGCCACGCCAAGCTGGCGGCCGAGTCGGCGGTGCGGGCGCGGGAGATTTTCCTGGCCAACATGAGCCACGAAATCCGCACGCCCATGAACGCCATTCTGGGCATGAGCCAGCTGCTGGCCAAAACCACGCTGGCGCCCGACCAGGAGAGCTACCGGCAGGCCATAGCCACGTCGGCCGAGCATTTGCTGGTTATCATCAACGACATCCTGGACCTGACCAAGCTGGAGGCGGGCAAGATGACGCTGGAGCAAGTGGGCTTCACGCCGGCGCATTTGCTGGCCGAAATCGAGCAGACCCTGCACTACAAGGCCGTGGAAAAGGGCCTGTGCCTGCGCACGCAGGTGGCGCCCGCTGTGCCGCGGGTGCTGCTCGGCGACCCCTACCGCATCCGGCAAGTGCTGCTGAACCTGGCCGGCAACGCCATCAAATTCACCGAAGCCGGCCGCGTGTCGATTTCCTGTGATTTCGTGGCCGACGCCGACGGCGAAAACGGCGAAGTGGTGTTCCGGGTGGAGGACACCGGCGTGGGCATCGAGCCGGAGTTCATGAAGCACATTTTCCAGGAGTTTAGCCAGGAAGACTCGTCGGTGACGCGCAAGTTTGGCGGCACCGGCCTGGGCCTGAGCATCTGCCGCAACCTGCTGAAGCTGATGGACAGCGACTTGCAGCTGCAAAGCTTCAAAAACCAAGGCACCGTCATTGAGTTTGTGTTGCGGCTGCCCGTGGGCACCCCCCTTGACTTGGCCACCAGGAAGGTGCTGCCGCTAGATAGCCCCACGCGCAAGGGCCTGCGCAACAAGCAGGTGCTGCTGGTGGAAGACAACCGTTTCAACCGGCAGATTGCCAAGACCTTCCTGAACCATGCGCACGTGCAGGTGACCGAGGCCGAGCACGGCGCCGAAGCCGTGGAGCTGGCCCAGCACCGCCGGTTCGACCTGATTCTGATGGATATTCAGATGCCGGTGATGGACGGCTACGCGGCCACGGCCCTGCTCCGCCAGCAGTTGGGCCTGGCCACGCCCATTGTGGCCCTCACCGCCAACGCCGTGAAAGGCGAGCGGGAAAAGTGCCTTTCGGCGGGCATGAACGGCTACCTCACCAAGCCATTCAAGGAGGAAGAACTGCTGAAAATAGTGGGCGAATGGACGCTGCTGCAGCCCGTGGCCGTGGCCGAAATGGACCTGGCCGCCGATGAGCTGCCCTCGCCCCAAGCCCAGGCGATGCCCGAGCCGTCTGGCGAAATGAAGCTGTACGGCGTGGAAGAACTGCTGCAGGTGGGCCAGGGCGATGAATCTTTTGTGGCCTTCATGCTGGAAACTTTCGTGGAGAGCTGCGAAGAAGCCATCGAGAGCTTGCAGCAGGGCATGCTGGCCAAGGACATGGTGCTCCTAAAAACCACGGCCCACACCTTGCTGCCCAACCTGGTGCATTTGCAGGCGCGGCACATTCTCTCCCCGGTAGAGGCCCTGGACCAGTGGGAGGGAGGGTTCCACTCTGAGGGTTTGCAGCCCCTGGTGGACTCGGTCAGCATGCTGCTCCGGGAAGTTGTGAACCAAATCGAACTGGACACCAAATCTTAATGCTCGCAACGCTGGCGTCGTCAGCCGGCACCTGCATAGGGCTGCATTGCCCCATGCCGGTGCCGGCTACCGCCCTCACCGCCGGCAGCACAGCGCAACCCAGGCAGAACCAACAAGGCAGCTAGCGGCTCCGGGCCAGACAAGTGTTGGCTTGGGGCCGACGCCGATACTACCGCAACCCAAGTAGCGGCAGAATCGAAGTGCCTTAGGACGGTGCTGCTGCAATTATTAGGCTGAAAATTAATATATTATACAAGCGAAAGTCCTGATTTCACTCAGTTAGGTAGAGGGTTAAAAGTGTTGGAAACGTTTGCTGGAAGTCGGGCATCTATTTTGTAAATCAGGCAACTATCGAGGCGGGAGGGGCGTTGGTGGCAGCTTAAGTTTGTGCAAAAGGCGGGGCGGCTTGCCGGCCGCCTACCGGTAGAAATAGCGTATGATTTCGTTGACTACTTCCCCTGCTTTTATTTCCCGGCAAGCCCATCGGCTGGCCGTGGGGGCGTTGTTTTTCTTGTTGGGCTTGTGCTTTGCTTCGTGGGCTTCGCGCATCCCAAGCATTCAGCAGCGCATGGGCATTTCGGAGGCCGGGCTGGGCGGCGTGCTGCTCGCCATTCCGCTGGGGCAGCTGCTCTCATTGCCGTTCACCGGTTGGCTGGTGGCCCGGGAAGGCAGCCGCAAAGTGGTGCTGTGGGGCGTGGCGCTCTACGCCGTGGCGCTACTGGGCCTGGGCTGGGCCAGCAACCTCTACCAATTGCTGCCGTGCCTGGTGCTGTTCGGCATCGGCGGCAACCTGACCAATATTTCCGTCAACACGCAGGCGGTGGGCGTGGAGCGGCTCTACAAGCACAAGCCCATCATGGCCTCGTTTCACGGGCTGTGGAGTTTGGCGGGCTTTGTGGCCGCGGCCGTGGGCACGTTCATGATTGGCCACGCCATCTCGCCGGGCGTGCATTTTATTCTCATTGCGCTCTTTATTCTGGCGGGTTTGGCAGTCAGTGCCGGCTACACTGTGCGCGAAGACAGCGACGTCGACCCCAACCAGCCCATTTTCGTGAAGCCCGACAAGGAGCTGCTGGGCCTGGGCGCCATTGCCTTTTGTGCGCTCATCTGCGAGGGCGCCATGTTTGACTGGAGTGGGGTGTATTTCAAGAAAGTCATTCAGGCCGACCCGGACTGGGTGGGCGCGGGCTACACGGCCTTCATGAGCACCATGGCGCTGGGGCGGTTTGGGGCCGACTGGCTGGCGGCCCGCATCGGCGGCAAGCGCGTCATCCAGCTCAGCGGGCTGCTCACGGCCGTTGGGCTATTGATTGCGGTGCTGCTGCCCACGCTGGCCACGGGGCTGCTGGGATTTTTGCTGGTGGGCTTTGGCACGTCGGCGGTGGTGCCGCTGGTGTACAGCGCGGCGGGCCGTTCGAAGCAAATGTCGGCTGGCATGGCGCTGGCTTCGGTTTCGACCATTGGGTTTCTGGGGTTTTTGTTGGGGCCGCCCGTCATCGGCATGGTGGCCGGCGCTACCAGCCTGCGGGTGTCGTTTGCGCTGATTGCATTTATGGGGCTGTGCGTGTCGGCCGTGGCCACGCGAGTGCGGGTGTAAGCTTAGGGCCAGGGGGTAGGGGGGTAAGAGGGAAGGAGGTAGGCAACAGGCTGGGCGCTAAAGAACGGTCATGCCGAGCGCAGCCGAGGCATCTCGCGTGCTCAAGTAGTCCAATCGTTGAAAAAGAA
>NZ_DASVSI010000176.1:0-14950 GCF_036388155.1 Hymenobacter sp.
CAAGCGGCGGGTGCCGTGCAGCAGCACCTGGGCCAGCAGCCCCAGCGGCCGCTGAAACGGCGTGGCTTCGGTGGCCTGCAGCACGGCCGGCTCGGGCAGCCGGTTCCAGGCGTAGCACAGGAAGTAGTAAAGCGTGGGAAGCGGTATCACGGGCAAGTAAAGGTCCAGAAGGCAAAGGTCGGTGAAGCCCGCGGCTCTTGGTGTTGCGATAGCAACAGGGCGCTAAGCAAAATTATCGTTTGGCCGAACGAAGCTGAATACGGGCAGATGACGCCCCGTCGTTCTACAGGGCCTGGGTCCGCCGCGCCCTCCGCAGGTCCTTCCGGGTGGGGGCCGAACCTTCCCGAAACTGCACTACCAAAGTCATGGGCACTTTGATAGGCTTCGCATTTTGCACCCCTGGCGAGAAGCGCAAAAGAGAGACGACGTGGGCGGCTTCGGCTTGCACCAGTGCATTGGTCACCTTTAGCCATTGCAAGCACAAAGGGGCACCCTGCTCGTCGATGAGCACTTGGAAGTAGGCTTCGCCAACGCGCTCTTTGGGGACGTGGTAAGTGAGCAGGTGTTCTTTTCCGGTAATTATTTCCGGGGGCTTTTCAAACCGAGTAACCAACGGGACGCCTCCGAACGGGTTTGCCAGCTTATACAGCGAATCGCAGTTGGCCTGGGCCTGACATGCCTCTGCACGCAGCACTGCCCATAACAAGAGTACTGTGTTTCTCATGGTGCTGGTAAAATAACGTTCGTCATTACTAAACTGCTGCTAGTGCATGCCAGGGCGTGTGGACACTAGGAATTCCTCCTAAAAAAGAACGTCCTGCTGCGCGGCCCCCTGCAGGACGTTCTTTTTTAGGAGGAATTCCTAGTGTCCACATATCCACGCCAACTCGAAAACTCATTGCTGAAGTGCAGCAGAGTTCAAGAAACTGGTTCAGTTAATTCAGTCCGGAAATCACCGCGTTGTGATGAGCAGCGTGAACACAATTCATAGTTTACGGTACTCCGATAAAGTGAGGCCAAGCAGCGCTGCATGGGCTCTACGCCAGCAGCTTGCGCAGTTGCGCGGCGGCCGTGGCGGGCTGCTCGCGCCAGTAGTCCGCCAAGAGCGGCCCTATTTCCTGTTCCAGTACCAGGCGCAGCCACGCGGCGGCATCATCGGGGGCAGGAGGCGGCTGGCAGAAATAGCTGTGACCAATCTCAAAGTCGGGCCCCAGCTCGGGGTCGTTGGCGATGTTGTGGTTGAGGCTGGCCATGCGCGCAATGAGCTGGTCCGTGAGCGCCTCTGGCACGTGGCGCTCGCAGAGAAATTGCCGTAGCGGGGCCCCAAACTGCGGCCGTAGCTCGGCAAAGGCAAAGCGGCGGCGCAGCGCATAGTCGAGCGGGCTGAGCGAGCGGTCGGCCAGGTTGAGGGTGCCGATGACGTAAAGGTTGTCGGGCACGAAGAAGCGCGACGCGTCGGGCGGGGCGTAGGGCAGGCGCAGCGCGTAGTCGGGGCCGCGCTTGTCGGCTTCCAACAGCAGTAGCAACTCGCCAAAAATCCGCGGCACGTTGCCCCGGTTCACTTCGTCAATCAGCAGGAAATAGGGCCGTGCGGGGTCCGCTGCCGCGCGTTGGCACAGCAGGGGCACCACGCCTTGCACCAGCTGGAAGCGGCCTTCGTCGCCGGGCCGGAAGCCCAGCATGAAGTCCTCGTAGCCGTAGCCGGGATGGAACTGCACCACTTCCAGCCGGTGCTCGTCCTTGGCGCCCATCAGCAGCCACGCCAGCCGCCGGGCCAGAAACGTTTTGCCGGTGCCCGGCGGCCCCTGCAACAGCAGGTTGCGCCGGCGCTGCAAGCCGGCCAGGGCGGCATCAAGCGCTGATTCCGTAATGAACAGTTCGGCCAGCGCGTCGGCGCGGGCGTAGGCCGGGGCCGCATAGGGAGCAGTGGGCTCTGCCGCTTGAGTGGGCGTTGCGGCGGGTTCGGGGGCGTCTTTGGGCAGGCCGGTGTACAGGTCCTCGGCTTGCTGGCGGGCGGTTTCGTCGCCGTCGGGGCCCGAGCCGGAGGTTAGCACCGGCCGCTTCGTGGTGATGGTGAAGTCGAGGCTTTCCAAGAGCGCGTTGGTGGGCGAGCCGGCCGGGCGGGGCCAGGAGGCGGTGGGGTCGTTGGTGGCCAGTCGGTACGCCAGTTCGGCCACGGCCCGCGGTGGATAGCGGCGGCCCCGGTACACCAGCTCGTACACCGTGCCGGGCGGCAGCGTCCGGCCTTCGCGCGCTACCTGGCGCAGGGCCCGCAGTACGTGCTCGCGGGTGAGCAAGGGCGCGGCAGCGGGAACGGGGGCAGGCGAACTAGCGGACATGGGCAGCAAGGTAGAGCCGTAACAACAAACTGGCACCGGCTAAAAATTCTGCCAGCGCCCGGACCAATACGCCATAAAACAGTGCGTCGTGCGGCGCCTGCCGAAGCTTCTGGGCCACAACACTAAAAGCAATTAGTGCAGCAACCAGGATGCTTTGGCAGGCGCCACACGACGCGCTGCGATGTTCAATGAAAACGGCTTGTGCTTACGGAGTCACCGTGAACTTGCGCGTCACGGAGTTGTAGGCCCCCGGAATGAGGGTGCCGCTGCCGTCAATCAGTTCCAGCTTCACGGTGTTTTCGCCGGCGGGCAGGCCCTCCATTTGGTAGGGCACCCAGCGGTCGAGCATGAACTCGGTGCCGTTGATGGTGGCGCGCACGCGGTTGCCGCCGGGCTCCAGGGTGGTGTTTACCAAGTAGAAGTCCAGCATGATGCGCTTGGCATCGGCTCCGGCATAGGTGTCTTTGGGGCGGCTGTAGAACAGGTTGGGGGCCTTCACGTCGATGATGGGGGAGGCGGCGGGTGCGCCGTTGCCCACGTTCACGATGCGCAGGTCGTAGGCGCCGCGGTGCTTGAGGCTTTCGTGGTAGGAGCGCGACAGGAAGGACAGGATGACGTGCTGCCCGTCGGGAATGGCTTTGCTGAAGCGGGTTTCGTAGTGCGCGGTGTAAGGCTCGTTGTCCACGATGTTGTGGATGTGCTGGCCCTTGGCCGAGTTGGCCATCATGGCCATGTGCGGGCCGCCACTCATTTTGGTGAGCTGGAAGTTCGAAATCAGGTAGTCAAACGGCACCTCGCCGGTGGGCACCGTGGCGCCGGCAATGGGGTTGCGCATCTGCAGCTGGGCCTCGGGAAACTTGGGCGAGTCGGTGAAGGGCGTCAGGCGGATGCCGTTCGACTCCATGCTTTCGCCGCTGCTGGCCGTGCCCGCTGCTTGGGTGGCCGAGCCAGCCCCGGCGCTCACGTCAGTGGCGGGCTTGCTCGTTTCGCAGCTCGCCAGCAAAGCCAGCGTCAGGGTGGTGCTGCACAGCAGCCAAATGGGACGTTTCATGTAGAAAGGGCTCAAAAAAGAGTTTAATAGGGGAAGTTTGTTTGTAATCGTAGCGTAGCGAAATTCGTATACCGGGGTCGCATACGGCGGAGCCCCGGTGTGGGGTTTTGCTTAACTTGCAGCCCTGCCCACCGTGGGGCTTAGTCGGCCTCAAAGTAAACCTAATTTTTCCATGGAAGACCAACTCCTTGACCAAATTCCCTCGCTCGACCTCGCCGACTTCCGCTCGGGCGACCCTGAGCGCAAGGCCCGTTTCGTGCAGCAGCTCGGCGAGGCCTACCAAAACATTGGCTTTGTGGCTCTCAAAAATCACGGCCTCAACGACGAGCAAACCAAGCAGCTCTACGCCGACGTGCAGTCGTTCTTCCAACTGCCCGACGACGCCAAGCAGCGCTACGAAAACCCGGAGCTGGCCGGCCAGCGCGGCTACATCAGCAAGGGCAAGGAGCACGCCAAGGGCCGCAACAC
Source organism: Hymenobacter sp. (assembly GCF_036388155.1). NCBI lineage: Bacteria > Pseudomonadati > Bacteroidota > Cytophagia > Cytophagales > Hymenobacteraceae > Hymenobacter > Hymenobacter sp. Next base: position 3,859 of record NZ_DASVSI010000176.1, read on the forward strand.
CGGCGACCTGAAGGAATTCTACCACGTGGGCCAGGAAGTGGAAGAGGAAGACCCCATCAAGAACGAGTACCCCGACAACATCTGGCCCGACGAAGTGCCCAGCTTCAAGCAAAGCACCTTCATGGCCTACCGCACGCTCGAAAGCGCCGGCCAGGACGTGCTGCGCGCCATTGCCCTGTACCTGCACCTGCCCGAAAACTACTTCGACGACAAGGTGAAGCACGGCAACAGCATTCTGCGCCCCATTCACTACTTCCCCATCGAAGACCCGGACGCGGTGCCGGCCGACGCCGTGCGCGCCGCCGAACACGGCGACATCAACCTGATTACCTTGCTGATGGGCGCCAGCGCCGACGGCCTGCAGGTGAAGCGCCGCGACGGCCAGTGGATTCCCATCACGGCCCTGCCCGACCAGATTGTGGTGAACGTGGGCGACATGCTCCAGCGCCTCACCAACGGCGTGCTGAAGTCGACCATTCACCGCGTGGTGAACCCCGCCCGCGAAAAGATGAACACCTCGCGCTACAGCATCCCCTTCTTCATGCACCCGCGCTCCGAAATGAGCCTGGCCGCACTAGAGCACTGCGTGACGCCCGAAAATCCCAAGAAGGAGGCCGACATCACCGCCGGCGAGTTCCTCAACGAGCGTCTGATTGAGCTGGGCCTGAAGAAAAAATAAGCATTCCCTGCTTGGTTGAAGCATAACAAAAAATCCCTGGCGCATCGCGCCAGGGATTTTTGCTTTCGTGGCTGCCCACCATCAGGTAGTGCCGCCGCCACCGCCGCCAGAAGTCGTACCGCCTGACGTAGAACCGCCAGAAGTCGTACCGCCGGACGTAGTGCCACCTGAGGTGGTACCGCCGGTTGTGGTGGTGCCACCGGAAGTCGTACCGCCGGAAGTCGTACCGCCGGAAGTCGTACCGCCGGTTGTGGTGGTGCCACCTGAAGTAGTGCCGCCGGAAGTCGTACCACCGGAAGTCGTACCGCCAGTCGTGCCCGACGTTGTGGTTCCCCCAGAGGTAGTGCCGGCGGTAGTGCCAGCCGTCGTGCCGGTAGTAGTGCCCGACGTTGTTCCGGAAGTTGTGGTACCGGCTGTGGTGCCCGAAGTTGAGCCAGCCGTTGTGCCGGTCGTAGTGCCGCTGGTCGTACCCGAAGTAGTACCAGCCGTTGAGCTACTGGTCGTGCCAGACGTAGTCGTACCAGAAGTAGTGCCGGCGGTAGTGCCGGTAGTCGTTCCGGATGTCGTGCCTGAAGTGGTGGTGCCTGCCGTGGTGCCGGCAGTGGTACCGCTAGTGGTGCCCGAAGTGGTGGTACCGCTAGTAGTGCCGGCCGTTGTTCCGGAGGTCGAGCCGGTTGTGGTGCCCGCCGTCGTTCCAGAGGTAGTAGTGCCTGCCGTGGTCCCCGAAGTGGTGGTGCCAGCGGTAGAGCCCGATGTTGAACCGGAAGTGGTAGTACCCGAGGTCGAACCGGACGTTGTGGTGCCGGAGGTGGTGCCCGATGTGCTACCGGAGGTAGAGCCAGTAGTCGTACCAGATGTTGTGCCCGACGTACTACCACTGGTAGTGCCGGAAGTAGACCCGGAGGTGGTGCCGGGCGTGTTTTGGTCGTCGTCGTCGTCGCAGGCGTTCAGCAAAACCAATGACGAGCATAACATCGTGCCCGTCAGCAGCGAAATCCATCTGTGTTTCATAGTGGAAAGGATAAAAAGGAAAAATGTGGAAAGGAATGAGGCGTGTCCTCTCTATTGTTTACGTGGTTCGCTACCATGTATTTATCCTGAGATTGGCCCGAAAAACACGCATTTTTACCTGCGAAATTTTCGCTCAATTGACGCAATAAGGCCGAATTGACAGACGCAAAAACAAGGCATCTGCGGCCGCTAAATCGAAGAAAAGCATGGGTGAAACGGTCTGTTATGGAGGACTTACCCCAGGGCCAAAGGAGCGAGAAAAGGTGCCGCGCACTTCTCGATTTGCCTTACCTTCGGTGGTAGGTAGCTGTTCTCGCCTGTGCATCCCCTGTCAACCCCACCCACTCCGGTTTCACTCGAGCCGCCGCCGCGGCGTTCGGGCAAGCGTACCCGCCGGGTGCGGGGCATCATTTTTTTGAAGGACGTGGCCGTGTTGGCCTGCACGGCATTTGGCGGGCCCCAGGCCCACCTGGCCATGTTCTTCCGGCTGCTGGTGGAAAAACGGCGTTACATCAGCGCCGCCGAGTTGCTTGAACTGCAGGCCCTGTGCGCGTTGCTGCCGGGCCCCACTTCCACCCAAACCATCACCGTCATCGGCTTCCGGTTGGGCGGGCCCAACTTAGCCTACCTCACCCTACTGGTCTGGGTAACGCCCGCCGTGATTCTCATGACCCTGGCCGGCCTCAGCCTCAGCCACCTCGACCCGGGCCGGGTGGCGGCGCTGGTGCAGTTTGTGCAGCCCGTGGCCGTGGGGTTCGTGGCCTTTTCCGCCTACCGCATCGCCGAAAAAGTCATTCACACCAAAACCTCGGTGGCGCTGCTGGTGGCTTCGGCCATGCTGGCCTACTTCTTCCAATTGCCGTGGATGCTGCCGCTGCTGCTGCTGGCGGGCGGCGCCGTGACCACGGCGCGCTACCGCAAGCACGCCATTGTGCAGGAGAAAAAGCCCCTGCGCGTGGAGTGGGCCAATTTTGTGCTCTGGCTGGGAATCCTGCTGGGGGCCGCCGTGCTGGGCCACTACACGCGCCTGCTACCGGTGCGCTTGTTCGAGAATTTCTACCGCAACGGCTCGCTGGTGTTTGGCGGCGGGCAGGTGCTGGCCCCGCTGCTCTACGCCGAGTTCGTCGAGTTCAAGCACTACCTCACGGGGCCCGAGTTTTTGTCGGGCCTGGGGTTGGTGCAGGCCATGCCGGGGCCCAATTTTTCCATTGCGGCTTACATCGGGGCGCTGGCCATGCGGCCGGCGGGCGGCCCGGGCATGCAAGTAGCGGGTGCCCTGGTGGGCACGGCGGGCATCTTTCTGCCGGGTACGCTGCTCATCTTCTTCGTCATCCGCTTCTGGGACCGGCTGCGGCAGTACCGGGTGGTGCAGGCTTCACTAGAGGGCATCAATGCCGTGAGTGCCGGCCTGGTGTGCGCCGCCACGCTGCTGCTCTACCACCCGCTGCCCGACCGCCTGCTGGCCCTGCCTTTTCACCTCGGGCCCATCGACACGGTTTCGCTGAACCCGCTGCTGGTGGGCACCACGTTTCTGCTGCTGCTGTGGGAAAAGGTGCCCAGCGTGGCCATCGTGGGCGCGGCTCTGCTGGCGGGCGCAGTTCTGGGCTTGGGCTAGGCGCGGCCTATTTGCTCACCGACCGCGCCAGGTAAGCCGTACGCGCCTCGGCCAACTGCTCCACCAACGCGGCGCGCTGGCGCAGCAGGTCTTTGCCCACCGCGGGCATGCTCCGGAACAGGCGCAGCGCCCGCAGCCGGTCGAGCCGCGCCGAGAGGGTATTCCAGTAGCCCAAGGCATAAAACCCGGTGATGGGCAGGCTCAACAGGTAAAGCGCCGTCAGGCGCCAGTCGTGGGTGAGCCAGTGCTGCACGGCCGCCGCCTGCAGGCCATACGCCAGCGGGAACGTCAGCATGCCCACCACCAGCATGATGGGCGCCACAAACTCCGCTTCTTTGGTGGCCCGGCGGGCCACCAGCGAGGGCACGATGTAGGGCAGGTAGTTATTGAGCACGCCGTAGAGCCACACCGGTGCGCCCAGCCCCAGGTTCACAAGGCCCGCCACGGTGCCGCGCTGCTGGCCCTCCAAGGCCTCGTCGGTGAGGCGGTGCTGGCGCAGGGCCGCCAGGTAGGTGTTGAACTGCATCTGCATGGCCACGAGCCGCGTGGGGGCATTTTGCTCGAACCAGGCCAGTGCCTGCAGCAGCGTTTGGCTCAGCTGGAAGTTGTCGTAGAGCGTGTCGGGGTCTTCGTCGGGCAGGAGGTGGTCGCCAAACGTGCGCTCTACTTCTTGCACAAACACGTCCTCCGCCGCGTCCCTCGTGATGACAAGGCGGTGCTCCAGGGCCTCGCGAATGTCCGCGGTCAGGTCGTCGGCTGCGCCTTCGGGGTCGTCGGCGTAGCGGGCAGCGTAGTCGGCCACGACTATGGGCGGGCCCACGTTGAGGAGCACGTCGGAACGGAAGCGCGACGGGTCGAAGTAGTTGGCGGCAATGGGCACCACCCGCAAGCCCAACTGGAAGTTGTGGCGGGCTTCGGCCCCCAGGGCAATGCGGGCCGCCCCGGTTTTGAGGGGCCGCAGCCGGCGCTCGCTCACGCTGGTGCCCTCCGGAAATATCATGATGGTGCCGCCCCGGCCCAGGTAGTCGTAGCAGCGCCCAAAGGTGGCCTCGTTCTGGGCCTGCAGTTGCGCGGGCGTGGCGGGGCCGGCGTTGGGGTCAGCATCTTGCCGGCGGTAGATGGGAATGGAGTTGCCCGACTCCATGATGGCCCGGACGATGGGGTTCTTGAAAAACGTGCTTTTGGCCAGAAAAGCCACCGGCTGCCGGCAGTTGATGGCCACCAGCAGCGGGTCCATCAGGGTGTTGGGGTGGTTGCCGGCGAAGAGCAGCGGGCCGGGCAGGTTGAGGTGCTCCCGGTGCCGAATTTCGATGCGCCGAAAAAACACCCGCAGCGCCACCTGCACAAAGGGCTTTACAACGGTGTAGAAAAGCATGGGCCGACGGGTGGAGTTAAGAATGCTAAGGTAGGAGCGCCCAGCTTTTGCGCACCAACGGCCACAAAAAACGCCGCCGCTCCCGGAACGGAAGCGGCGGCGTGCGAACCCACTCAGAATCGGCTTAGCGCTTCTTCTTTTTGGCGGCTTTTTCTTTGGCTTTGGCTCTCTCCTCGAGCAGCTTGGCCTTGGCTTTGGCTTTGCGCTCGGCTTCTTCCTCCATCTTCTTGCGTTTGCCGGGGTACTTGGCGTCGAACACTTGAATTTTGGCGATGCTGTCGGCGGCCGCAATGGCCTGGCGGGTGGTGACGCGGCCCGACAGCGACACGTGGTCGCCCTCGTTGATTTGAGTGGTGGTGCCGTCCGTCGCCGTTACCAGGCCCGTGGTGCTGATGACCGTGCCGTTAATCAGCTTTTTATCAGCCGTCAAGGGGTTCGAAGTGCCCAGTTCGGTCAGTATCATGCGGCCTTTCACCATGGACAGGCCGTCCTTCACGCCCTCGCCGTTGGCGGAAAGACGCGGGCGCGGCGCAACGCTGCCCGGCTTGCGCGCAGGAACACGAGTTTGGGCCTGAGCTACGGCTCCGCTTAACAAGGCCAGCACGAAAAAGCAACGGAGGAAAAAGCGAGGATTCATGGAAAAATTTTATATAGGATAAATAAAAAGCTGTCTAAGCAGTAATTCAGGCAAAAGATACTAATTTTTAATCCAAACGCAAACCAGGGGTAAGCATACGAGAGCAAATGCAAGGCCAGATTCACATATGCACAAAAAATTAACTTTCGGCCGAGGCCGTCCGTTCAACAAAGCCACCGGTTTTGATGGTAAAACGTACTTGCCCTGTTCCATATTATGAGGCCCGTGCTCCTGCGCAGCAACGCCCAGCCGCGCTGCCGACGCTTTTCGTTGCAGAGCCGGACCATAACCAATTGAAAAGCGACCGGCTGCCTGCGTGAGGAAGCGAAATTCGGCGCAACGCCGTTGCTGACGCTGCGCTGCTAGCTGGTTCACTCATTCGCCAACCCCCATGGATTACAAAGACTACTACAAAACGTTGGGCGTGGACAAAACGGCCACCACCGACCAAATCAAGAAAGCCTACCGCAAGCTGGCCCGCCAGCACCACCCCGACGTGAACCCCAACGACAAGGAAGCGGAGCGGAAATTTAAGGAAATCAACGAAGCCAACGAGGTGCTGAGCGACCCCGAGAAGCGGAAAAAGTACGACCAGTTTGGGGCCGACTGGCAACGCTACCAGCAGCAACCCGGCGGCGCTGGCCGCGGCGGCCAGCCCGGCGGCGGGTTCGACTGGAGCCAGTACACGCAGGGCGGAAGCGGCGGCAGCCCGTTTGGGGAGGGCGAGGACTTTTCGGACTTCTTCGGCTCGCTGTTTGGCAGCATGGGCGGCGGGCGCGCGGGCGGCAGCCGCCCCGGCGCCGGGGCCGACTACCAGGCCGAGCTGGAGCTAACCCTCGAAGAAGCCTATCACGGCGGCCCGCGCACCATCACCGTGAACGGCAAAAACCTGCGCCTCACCATTCAGCCCGGCGTGGCCGACGGCCAGACCATCCGGCTGCGCGACCAGGGCGGGCCCGGCCGCAACGGCGGGCCCAACGGCTCGCTGCTCATCACCTTCCGCATTCAGCCCGACGCCCGCTACGTGCGCACCGGCGACGACCTGACCCAGGACGTTCCCGTAAGCATCTACAAGGCCCTGCTGGGCGGCGAACAGACCGTGGACACGCTCAGCGGGCCCGTTAAAATCAAGGTTAAGCCCGAAACCCCGAACGGCACCCGGCTGCGTCTGCGCGGCAAAGGCTTTCCCGTGTACAAGCAGCCCGGCCAATTCGGCGACCTCTACTTACGCCTCACCCTCACGCTGCCCCAGCAGCTGACCGACCGCGAAAAAGAACTGTTTCAGCAACTAGCCGCGCTCCGCCCTGCCGGGCACGGCCCAGAAGCATAACTTCCTCATTGCCATGGAAACGCACATCATCACCCTCACCTTTCAGGAATGTTCGGCGCGCTACGGGTTGGCGCCGGCGGCCGTGCACGAATTCTTGCAAGCGGGCCTGTTGCGCCCGGCGCCCGCCCCCGACACCGTCATCGTGGACGAACCCGACGACCTGTCCCGGCTGGCCCGCCTGCACCAGGAACTGGACCTCGCCCCCGAGGCCCTCGACATCATCCTGGCCATGCGCCAGCGGCTGGTGCGCCTACAGCAAGCCCTGGACCGCGAAACCTTCCGCGCCCGGCAGTTGGAGGGTTTTCTGCGCGGTGCGGGCCCATTGGAGGAGGTGTGAGGCGTCGAGTGCAAGGTGTAAAGTGCTAATTGCATTCTACTCCGCTTGGGCCGATTGAATATCTGCGAAACGAGCAATCGGTAGCAAGATGAGTAGAATGAGGAGCATTGCAGGTCGAGATTTACCTAGCATATTCGTTAGTTAAACGCCCGACCGCGGATTTGCACTGCTTTTAGCCTCTCCGCGCGGGACACTCTCCGCGCAGCGCTTTGGCGTTTACGAAACTCATCTACTTCGCCCGTTTCGTAAACTTTGATTCGTAGACGGGTTTCTTAAACTCATTTCGAACTCTATGGGCTAGGTGACCACTTATTGGTGAACTGGTTCCTCCCGTTCACGAAAGGGAGCGTATGTTTAGCAGCCTGCCATTTCCAGCTAGGCGCACTCGCCCGGGCTATCGTCATGCTGCTGAAGTCGTTCCCATTCGTGATTTTTTGTGGCCTCGCAGCCGGTTGGCCTCGTGCCTATGGGCAGGCGACGGATAATCGGGCGTACTCCGACCCCGACGAAATGCGGCCCTTGGTGCGGACGTCTGTTACCCGGGCCGCACACCAGGCCCTTTCTTCCTCCGAGCAGGCGGTGCTTTGTCGCAAAGGCCGGGGCTTCATCTCGTTCAGATGCCAAGTGGACGGTTCCGGGCGCATCGAGGCCATTACCGCGGTCCAGCTGTACCAAGCCGCGAAGCAAGTGCCCGCGCCGATGCTGGCCAAGCTGCAGGAACGGGTCCGCCGCGACGTCCTTTTCCATGTGCCCGCGGTGGATAGGCCGCCGAACATGGGGAAGTGGAGAAGGTCCTCGGTTATTATCCCGCTTGCCGTATTCTGCAAGTGATGCGCCTAGCTCTCCTCGGTTTGCACAAACGGTCCTAAAAAGATGACGGGGAGTGGCTGCCCTCTGCCCTGGTCCTAGCGCCTCTCCATCGGGACGCACCGTTGAGGGAAGTCAGGTGCCCGACTCAGGCGTGTGCAACCAGAAGCCGACCAGGCCCGAGAGCGCGGAGAGCGCCAGCACGGTGGTGAGGAAGGCCCCCATACCCATCAAGAAGCTCAGCCCGGCCACGCCGCCGAGAACGCCCGCGCTGACCAGGCCGCCCCGGCGGGACGTGCGCGTGAGCAACATTTTAAGCAGCCAGAGGTAAAGCAGCAGCAGGGGGATGCCCAGAACCCACAGAGCCATCGTGATGTGAGCGGTTTCATTCAGAAACAGGCTGCAGAAGCACATGGGGGCAGAGATGGGGGAGAGCAAGATTGCGCGTTACCAAGATAGGCATGCGGTCGCTGTTCTCTGCCTCCAGTTCACGTTAAAGGTCCGAAGGTAAACCTGCTTTCAGTGGCGCTATTCTTTTAAATAAGCCAAAAACCCATCGACGGTGTGTTGAATGTCTTCTTGGCACCTTTCGTACTCGGGGCATAGTGCGGGGTGTTGTTGCACCTCGTCCCACTTGGCTTGGATGGCCTGCAGGTCGTCGGCGTCGAACTCGAATACCTGGTTGTCCAATATGCCCATAGCCCCCATTTTGACTTCGGCGTTGCCGTAGAATAGCAGGTCAAAGAGCGGGACCAACAGCTGCGAACAATCCAAAGGCTCCAGGGCCCAGACCAGGGTCCCGCGATGGTTTACGTTCGCCGGGGTGAAAATGGCGTGCAGCAGGGGCTCGCGGGCCCGGTTGTCTGCCAAGTCGTGCAAGGCAATGCCCGCGCGGTTTCGCAGCAGCACGTCCGTGCCCGGCAGAAAGGAAACGAAAAAGGCCAGGACCTCCGTGTCCCCCAGGCGGACGAGTTCATCCAGGGCTGGTTCTGCGATGGCCCAGTCAGAGGAGATAAAGTTGGCTTTCAGGGAGGCGATGTCCACGGCTAAGTTCGCGTTGGGCAGGAAGTACGACTGGTTTACCCGAAGGGTCCGAAGGTAAACGGGTAACTTAATGTCTGGTGAGCCTCGTTCACAGTTCCTCAAACGCCGCCGTCGCTAGCCCGTTAGCAGGCAGGCAGCGTTGTAACCACGCTAGGACTGCTGGCGCCTGTTCTCCCGGGGCAGTGTGCAAGAGCACGTACAGCTTCTGGGGAGACAAGTAAAGCAAAAAGTCTTCTTCCCACGCAGGCGGCACCCCAGCCGCATAGGCGTAATGCAAGACGTGGGTTTGCCCATCCTGCTCGGTGCGAAGCAACGGCCAGGTGGGGGGCTGTTGTAAGTCCGCGAGCAGGCGCTCGAGTGAGAAGGAATCCAGTGGTGGCGTAAAGGATGATTCGTACTCATGACCCATGACCAAAGCTACTTCCTTCCGCTCGATTCGTTCACTTGAACGGTAGTGGCTGTTGCAGAAGTCGGCTTAGGCGGTTCATTTTCTGTTTAGTGGCCAGGCGCGTGCCGGGGCTAGTGCCTCGGAGCGTCGATTTGGCCGGCTAGCGCGCCTATTGGCCGCCAGCAGCGGCCGGGGCAGGGCCACGGCCAGGCTCAGTTGCCGAGTAGGCCGGTGCTTCAGGAGCTTTTTGATGTAGGCCACGGCCGTGAGCAGCATCGTTTTGTGGGCCCCGGCCAGGCCGCGCACGTTCATCCGCCGCAGGCCGTAGTGGTGAATCAGGTTACCGAACACGGGCTCCACGGTGCTTTGCCGGACCCGTCGCATGCGCTGGCCCTGGCGGCTCTGCTGGCGCTGCCACGCCCGGCGGTACGGGGCGTCGTAGAGCGTGCGGGTCAGTTGCTTGCGCTTGGCCCCGGGCACGCAGGTCGGCTTGAAAGGGCACTGCTGGCAGTCCTGGCAGTCGGCCCAGTAGAGTTTGAGCCAGTGGCCGTCGGCCGCGGTGTCGTATTTGCGAAACGGCAGGACCTTGCCCGCCGCGCAGGTGTACGCATCCGTCAAAGCGTCGTAGGTAAAGCCGGCTATCACGGCCTTGTACTGGCCAAACACGGGTATCCAGGCCGTGATGCGCTGCGCTTCCAGCAGGGCGTAGTTCGCGCCGTTGGCGTAGCCAGCGTCCGCCAGCAGTTCGCGCAGGGGCAAGCCGTTGGCTCGTAAGCGGCGTTGCAGGCCGGTGAGCAGCCGGGGCAAGTGCAGGCTATCGCGACTATCGGCGAAATCGGCCTGCACGTGGCGGATGACGCCCTTCGCCGTGTCGACCGCCAGGCGGCAGAGGTAGTTGAGCGCCCGCGCTTTGCCGGGCTTGAGGGAAATGCGGGCGTCGGGGTCGGTGGGGCTGTAGTGGGTCTTGTTGCTGAAGAGCCGCGCCTGGGGGTGCCGGGAGCCGGGCACGCTGGAGTGGGCGACAAGCCGGGCCTGGCGGGCGGCCAGATTCCGCAGTTGGTGGGCCGGGGCTCTCACCAGCGACGCGGCTGGGGCCGTAGCGTCCGGCCCGTCCGTGGCCACAAACGGGCCGCGCGTGCCCCCTTGTTGCTTTTCGCGCACCGCCTCCAGCGAGGCATTGGCCTTGACCGGAGCCGAGTCGACGGCCTGCGTGTCGCCGGCCACCAAGCCGCGGGCCACGCACGGGGCAAAGACGTGGTCGAACAGGCGCTCAAAGACGGCGGCCGGAAACAGCGGGCGGGTGCGGCGCACGGTCGAGTGCCACGGCAGCTCCTCGTCCACCTCGTAGCCCAGAAAGAAGAGGATGTCCGCGCAGGGCGCAGTGCTCGACCAGGCGGCGGTCGCGGACCAAATTTTCCAGCCGGCCCACGAGCACGAGCTGGAAAAACACGACCGGGTCGAGCGAGGGCTGCCCGGTGTGGCTGTAGAGTGCCCGCGTCTCTTCGTAAAGAAACGACCAGTCGACCAACTCGGCCAGCCGCCGGTACAGATTGTGGGGCCGCACCCGCTCGCTGAGCCGAAAGCGGACGACCTCCTGGTCGAGAAACAGCTTCTTGCCTTGCATCTTCCCTTTACGAACCCGGGTTCTGCAACAGCCACGGTAGTTCTACTCAACGCCCAATTGCCAGAGCTACACGGGGCGCCGACCTTTGCCGTCTCGTGATACCACTTCCCACGCTTTACTACTTCCTGTGCTACGCCTGGAACCGGCTGCCCGAGCCGGCCGTGCTGCAGGCCACCGAAGCCACGCCGTTTCAGCGGCCGCTGGGGCTGCTGGCCCAGGTGCTGCTGCACGGCACCCGCCGCTTG
>NZ_DASVSI010000177.1:0-44769 GCF_036388155.1 Hymenobacter sp.
TGGGTTAGCTGTGCGAGTGTTGGTGCCGTCGTTCAACGCCCACCCTGCGGTGCCACCACCCCCGTCCGAGCCTGCGGCTCGAACATCCCCTCCTTGGTAAGGAGGGGAGCTGTCCTTGCGTCTCGCTACCGCCGCGACGACGACTCCCGCACCAGCAGCTTGGGCTTGAGCACAATGGGCTTGGGCGGGCCCACGCGGTTGGGGTTGTTTTTCAGCATCTTTTGCAGCAGTTGCACCGCCGTTTTGCCCATCTGCTCGCAACGCTGGTCCACGCTGCTCAGCATGGGCTCGGTGAGCATGGTGAACATTTCGTTGCTGAAGCCGACAATGGCCAGGTCGCGCGGCACGCGCAGCCGCTGGCCCTTGGCCGCCTGAATGGCCCCGATGGCGGCCAGGTCGTTGCTCGAGAACACGCCGTCCGGGCGCTTGGGCAGCTTCAGCAGCTGGCGCATGGCCTGGGTGCCGCCCTTCTGGCTCATCTCGCAGAACACAATCAGCTCCTCGTCCAGGGGCAGGCCGTGGGCTTTTAGGGCGTCGCGGTAGCCCTGGTGGCGGTTTTTGTGAATGTTGAGGTGCAGCGGGCCGGTGAAGTGCGCAATGCGGGTGCAGCCCTGCTCGATGAGGTGCGTCACCACCTGATAGGCGCCCTGGTAGTCGTCAATCATCACGGCGCTCACGTTGCTGCCGCTGAAATCTTCCACCACGCGGTCGAAAAACACCAGCGGAATGTTCTGCTGGCGCACGGCTTCGAAGTGGCCGAAGCTCTGGGTGGTGTTGGCCAGCGACACCAAGATGCCTTCCACCTGGGAGTTCATCAGCAGGTCGATGTTCTTCTGCTCCTGGCGCACGTCTTCGTTCGACTGGCAAATCATCACGTTGAAGCCCAGCTTGGCGGCTTCGGTGGCGATGCCGTGCACCACCTGCGGGAAAAAGTGCCCCGTGATGTGCGGCACCAGCACGCCCAGCGTGTTGCTGCGGCCGCGGCGCAGGGCGGCGGCCAGCTGGTTGGGTTGGTAATGAAGTTCTTCGGCGAGCTGGCGCACGCGGGCCTTGGTGGCCTCGCTCACGTCGTCGTGGTCGCTGAGGGCGCGCGAAATAGTGGACGGCGAAAGCCCCAGCGTCTTGGCTAGGTCAGTAATGGAAGCGCGGCGATTGGCCATCTGGTGGTCGGAGCAAGGTGAAAAAATACCCGAGTTCGGCTTGCAACCGACAACTGCGGGACCTATTCAGTGCCTAAGAAAGGGCGGCCTTGCGGACGCCTCGGCACTGTGTGCTGACAATGAACCGGAAGCGGGACGGCGACCTGGACAAAAGCCGCCTCTTCCGGTAGTAGATGGGAATTCAGCCGCAATCTACTCGGCGGAAAGCATTCGGAAACGCCGCAAACGATTTTTTTTACTGGGGGTGCTACGGCGGTGCTTATAGCTGGAATAAGCGGCGCCCCGCCCGCCCGTGGCGGCCTTATTCCACCACCAGCCCAAACTTGGCCACCACGCCCAGCAAGCCGTGCAGCGTGAAACGCGCGTTGAGCAAAGCATTGCTCACCGGGTCGATGGTGAAGCCGGTGGCGGTGGTGAAGTCGGCGCCTACCAGCTTGGTGTTTTGGAACACCGCGCCTGCTAAAGAGCAGCTCTCAAAGGCGGCGCCCGACAGGTCGGCGTCGGCAAAGTCGGCCTCGTCGAGCTGGCAGCCCACGAAGCGCGTGCCCGGCATGGTGCGCCCCGCAAACGACACGTAGCGCATCGGGCACTGGTCGAAATGCACGCCAAAGAGCATGTCGCGGCAGGCCGTGAACTGCAGCCCCAGCAGCTTGCACTCGGCAAACGCCACGTTCTGCAAGGCCGTGCCCGCCAGCTTCACCGCCGACAGGTTGCACCGCTCAAACAGGCAGTCCGTGAAGCGCAGGTGGCTAAAATCGGCCCCGGTGAAGTCGCAGTTCACGAAGCGAAACGCGTCAAACTCGGTGTGGCCCACTAAGTGCCGGGCATCCCAGCGCTCGGCCACGTTGTCTTCGGGAAAATAGTCAGGTTTGCGGGCAGCCGTGGGCTTGCGGCGTGGTTTCATGGGGCGAATTTCGGCAGCGGCAGCGAAATCTGACTGGTTTTGTCCCGCGGAGAGCCACGGCGGCGCGGCCGTAGCGTGGACTTTTAGTCCGCGTGTTTACTGAATAGGAGTGGGTGACTCGCGGACTAAAAGTCCGCGCTACGTCTCGTCAGGCTTCGCTTTTTGGAGAGGCGCTGGAAGTGAGGTTGCGCGCAAACCTACAGCTTCACCACTCGCTGCACCTGGTTCAGGCCCGCGCCGTGCAGGTGCAGCACGTAGGTGCCGGCTGCCAGTGCAGCGGTGCGGCGGTCAACCTCGGTCGCCAGCGTTTCCGCAGGGCTACTTAGCGACAGCACCCGCTGGCCTAGCAGCGAAAACACTTCCAGGGTGAGGGGCTGCGCGGCGGGTGCGCCCGTGATGCGCAGGTTGAAAGCGCCGGTAGCGGGGTTGGGGAATACCTCCAGCTGAGCCCCCGCGCCGGCTTTGGCGGTGGCCGTGGCCACGCCTCGGAAATTCAAGCCGATGAGGATGGGGTCGTGGTCGGAAGAACGGAAGGGGCTGGTGATGTCGGTGGCAGCGCCGGCCACGTCGTACTGCAGAAATGCTGGCTCGGCGGCGTTGATGTGCCATTTTTCCACGGCGGCGCGGCTGGCCAGGTTGGGCGTGAGCACCACGTGGTCGAGCGAGCCGCTCTGGCCGTCGAAGACGTAAGAGGTGCTGCCGGCGGAGCCCGCCACCAGCAGGCCGGCGGCGCGCAGAATGTCCATGGGGTCTTCCTCGTAGTTGGCGTTGTAGTCGCCCACGCTCAGCACGTAGCGCGTGCCCGCTGGCCGCACCGTGGTGTTGATGAACTGCACCAGTTCGGTGGCCTGGGTCTTGCGACGGGGGTTCGAGGCGCTTTGGCCGTCGCCCTGGTCGGCGTTGGCGCCGGTGCCGCTGGCTTTCGATTTCAGGTGGTTGACGACGACCGCAAAAGTGTCTTGCACGGCCGCCAGGGTGGTAAACAGCTGGGCCACCGGCGGCCGCTCAAACACGCCGGTCGTGGCCGAGAGCAGCACGTTGCCGTAGGGCGTCACCACGGCTGGCTTGTAGAGTATGGCGCAGCGAATCAGGTCGGTGTTGTTGGGCTGGCGCATGGCCCCGTCGTTCACAAATGCATAGGTGCCCGCGCCCAGGGCCTGGTTTAGCCCATTCACCATGTCCTGGAGGGCCGAATTGGCGCCGGTACCGTCGTTCTCAATCTCAATCAGGCCCACCACGTCGGCGTTCATTTGAACCAGGGCCGCGAGGATTTTGCTGCGCTGGCGGTTGAAGTCCACCAGCGTATTGGCGCCGCGGGCCGTGGGAAAACCGCCGCCCGCGCCGTCGCCGTTGAAGTAGTTGAGCACGTTGAAGCTGGCCACTTTCACCTGAATGGGCCCGAAGGTGGGCACGGCGGGGCGCACGGTCGTCACGGCGGGCGCGTCGGCGCCGGGCAGGGGCTGCACGCGCCACCGGCTAAAGGCGTAGCCCAGAATGCCGCGCAGGTTGGCCACGGTGCTGCCCACGCGCGCGGTGCCGGTGGTGGGGTCGAGGTAGGGGATGGGCGTGGGGTTGGTGGCGGCGCGGCCGTCGTCGAGCAGGAAAGACTTGTTGACGTTAGCGGCCTGGTAGGCGGTCACGGCGGCCACGTTGCTAGTGCCGGTGCTGCTGGTACCGCTGGCGGGGCTGTCGTTGGGGTCCACAAACTGCGTGGGCTGGTACACCAAGCCCTGGGTGGAAATTTCCAGCTCGCCGCGCGACTTCAGCGTCGACACATCCGACACGGTGACTGGACCCGAAAACTGCACGCGCATGCCCTCAAACGGCTCGGCCGTGGCGTTGGTGAACGTGGCGTTGTTCAGTACGGTGAAAGCGGGCAGCGCGGTGCTGGCCGCCAGCACCGTGATGGCGGGGCCGGTGAGCACGGCCTGGTTGAAGGACGGCGTGCCGGCAATTTCCTGCACGGCGCCGGTGATGCGCACCCGGTTGCCGACGGCCACCGTGGGGGAGGTTTGCACCACGAACAGGGCGTCGGAAGTGGCGGGGTCACCGTCGGCCGCGGCCGCGTCGTTTTGCACGTAGAAACCGGCCGGGCTCAGGTTGGGGTACACGCCCGTCACCACGGCCTCGATGGTGTAGGTGCCCGACGCGGCCAGCACCCCGCTGCCCTGAATGGCACCGATGGAGGTAACCATTTGCGCCTGGGCTGCCCCGTGGGCCAGTGAGCAAGCTGCGGTGAAGAGTAATGCCTTAGTAAAGAGTTTCATGCAGCCGAATATGGGAACGGGAATAATCAAGGGATACAAAAGTACCTGACTTTAATCCATTGGAGATGAAGTCTGGTTAAATAGCGTGTCATCTTTAGATTAGAAGAGTCCCTGCTGGGCACGGCCGCGCTACTCTCATGCCCGCCATAGTTGAGTTCAAAGGGTTTGGAGGCAGTTTTCAGCTCTCAAAAGGCAACACTCGACGGGGAAAGGCGCGTAAGGTCATTACCACCTTTCCCCTTTCCCCATGTTCCAAGAAAACACTTCTGCCACAAGTCCTTTCGACTCTTCCACGGGCCCCGGGCCCGGATACGACGAGTCGCGCCGCCAGTTCATCAACCACGCCGGACGGGGGCTGCTGGCCGTGGGCGTAGCCGGTGCCCTGCCCCTGGCCGCGGCCGAAGCCGCTGGCGAGGCCGCCGCGCCGCCCCCCAGCGGGCCCCTCGACATCAAGCTGCCCCCGCTGGAGGCCCCCACCGACCCCAAAGGCTCCGAGCCCTTCAACCCCGACGCCCCCGAACGCCGCGTAGGCTTTGCGCTGGTTGGCCTGGGCCACCTCACGCTCAATGAATTGCTGCCCGCCTTCGGCCAGTGCAAGCACGCCAAACTGACGGCCCTGGTGAGCGGCGACCCCGAGAAAATGCGCAAAGTGGCGCAGCAGTACGGCATCAAGCCCAGCAGCTGCTACTCCTACCAGAACTACGACAACATCAAGGACAACCCCGAGGTGGACGTTATCTACATCGTGCTGCCCAACTCCATGCACCACGAATTCACGCTGCGCGGGGCCAAGGCCGGCAAGCACATCCTCTGCGAAAAGCCCATGGCCAACTCGTCTAAAGAGTGCGAGGAGATGATTGCGGCCTGCAAAAAAGCCGGCAAGAAGCTCATGATTGCCTACCGCATTCAGTACGAGCCACTGAACCGCATGGCCATGAAAATGGTGCGCGACAAAACCTACGGCGCCACCAAGCTCATCGAAATGGTGAACTGCCAGAACCAGGCCCACGACAACCAATGGCGCCACAAAAAAGCCCTGGCTGGCGGCGGCGCCCTGCCCGACATCGGCCTGTACTGCCTCAACACCACGCGCTTCCTGCTGGGCGAGGAGCCCACCGAGGTGTCGGCCCAGATTTATAACACGCCCGGCGACGCCCGCTTTAAGGAAGTGGAAGAGAACGTGACGTTTACCATGCGCTTCCCCAGTGGCGTGCTGGCGCAGTGCATGACCGGCTACGGCACCTTCAACAGCAAGGCCTACACCGTGCACGGCGAAACGGGCAGCATCAAGATGGACCCGGCCTTCAGCTACCAGGGCCTGCACCAGGAGCGCGTGCACGCCCCCAAAGGCAAGCAAACCAAGGAAACGCCCACCGACCCGCAGGCCGACCAGTTTGCCCTGGAAATGGACCACATGGCCGAGTGCGTGCGCAACAACAAAACGCCCTACACGCCCGGCGAAGAGGGCCTGCAGGACCACCGCATCATGGAAGCCATCTACCAGGCTGCAAAAGATAACAAGCCAGTGAAGTTGCAGGCCGTGAACAAAATAGACGCCTTCCGCGGCACCCCGCCCACTGACGAACAGGCCTAAACATTCACCCCAGTGCGGCGCTTTACTGAGCCGTCACGCCAGCGAATGTCTTGCACCAGAACGTGTCATGCTGAGCGCAGCCAAAGCATCTCTACCGCGGCAGTAATTATTTACTCTTCGCGGTAGAGATGCTTCGGCTGCGCTCAGCATGACACGTTCTTTTGCATACTATTCCCGTTTCAAGTAAGAAACATACTCCCTCGAATGCGCACCATTAAGCAGCAGCACCGCGCCGTGAGTGCGCCCATTGCCGACCTGGTTACCTACCGGGCCCTGCCCACAGAATCGGTTGAATACGTCGACCCGTTTCTGTTTCTGAACCACCACGGGCCGCAGGTGTACCGGCCCAACAACAACGGGCTGCCCTTCGGCCCGCACCCGCACCGCGGCTTCGAAACGGTCACGTTTATCCTCGAAGGCGACATTCTGCACAAGGACAGCAGCGGCCACGAAAGCGTGATTGAAGCCGGGGGCATTCAGTGGATGACGGCCGGCAGCGGCCTGATTCACGCCGAAGTATCGTCCGGTAATTTCAAGAAAACGGGCGGGCCGCTCGAAATTCTGCAGCTGTGGGTGAACCTGCCAGCCAAGGACAAGATGACGGCCCCGCGCTACATCGGCCTGCAAAAAGACGAAATCCCGACCGTGACCCTGGACGGGGGAGTATGCATTCACGCCGTGTCGGGTGAGTGGGCCGGCGCCCCGGGCGCCGTGCAGCCGCTGGCCGATGTGCAGCTGGCGTGGCTGGAACTGCCCTCGGGCAGCCGCACCACGCTGCCCATTGCGGCCGAGCGCAGCATTTTCTTCTACACCGTGCGCGGCGGCCTACGCGTAAACGGCACCGAAACCCAGGCCCTGCAACTCGTGGAGTTCAACCACGACGGCGACGAGCTGGTCATTGAGGCCGCAACCGAGGCCCTTATTCTGCTGGGCCACGCCCTGCCGTTCAACGAGCCGGTGGTGTCGTATGGGCCGTTTGTGATGAACTCCGAAGCTGAAATCCAGCAGGCTTATGCCGACTACCGGGGCGGCGCATTTGGCACCTGGAAAGGCTAGCGTCGAAAAAAGATTGCCCGGAAATTAACCTCAGACGCAACGTAGCGGTTGTGGGCTGCAAACCTGCGCCATTCGGCGCGTTGACGTTTATTTTAGGTCGTATATTTCTTGATGCCGCAGCTCGTTCGCTCCCTTTATTTTGAAAACAGCATTGGCCGGATTTGGGAGGAACCCGGCGACTACCTGCGGCTGGAATACCGGTCGGGCCCGCGCGAGCTCATTCAGTTTCGGGCCCTGCTCACCCACACCGCGCAGGCCCTGGTGCGCCGCGGCTGGGACAAAGTGCTGGTCGACCAACGCCACATGGCGCCCTACAGCCCCGTGGAACAGGACTGGATGACCAACGAGTGGTTGCCCCGCGCCGTGAACGAAAGCCGCTACCGCTACGGCGCCGTGCTGGTGGCGCACGACGTATTTGCCCGCCTGGCCATGAACCAGTTCATGATGGCCAGCCGCAACCTGCCCCACACCTACCGCACCTTCGAAACCGAAGAAACGGCCTTGGCCTGGCTGGGGAACCAGCGTTAGCCAAGCCACCGGGCCAGGGGCTGCCTAGTCCATCCGGTGTAGCTTTGAGCCACACCTGAACCTACTCTGGTATGCTCAAAACGTTGCTTTTCGTCACAGGCTTAGCCCTGACTGCGCCCGCAGCCTTCTCCCAAACAATTCCCACCGTCAGTGCGGCTAAAGCTCCGCAGTATGAGCACTGCATTTTGGTGCTAAGAGGGACGTATTATGCTAGCAGGAACATATATCTGGAGTTTGGGCAGGATGTAAAAGATGCGCCTCAAAATCCCGAACTACTGCAAGCGAACGCAGCCCTTCGCAAGCTGGCTTCGGTGGTATCTGCCCTCAACTACATGAGCAGCCAAGGCTGGGAGTGCATTAGTGTGAACACCCTGCCCGGCGACAGCGGCGACGCGGGCTACCTGCTGCGGCGCGCCAAGTAAGCCGGCTTGCGCCTAGCTCACTTTCTCTGCTTCTACAGTATCTACCTGTCCGGCCAGCAGGTCCTCGAAGGTCTGACGGCGGCGGATGAGGCGCAGCTGCCCGTCTTCGAGCAGCACCTCGGCGGGGCGGGTGCGCGAGTTGAAGCTGCTGCTCATTTCGAAACCGTAGGCGCCGGCATTGTGGAAGGCCAGCAGGTCGTTTTCGCGGATTTCGGGCAGCAGCCGGTCCCAGGCGAAGGTGTCGGTCTCGCAGATGTTGCCCACCACGGTGTACAGCCGCTCCGTGCCCTTGGGGTTGGTCAGGTTGCTGATGTGGTGGTAGCTGTCGTAGAACATGGGCCGAATCAGGTGGTTGAAGCCCGAGTTCACGCCCGCAAACACGGTGGCGGTGGTTTGCTTCACCACGGCCACGTTCACCAGCAGGTAGCCGCTTTCGCTCACCAGGTACTTGCCCGGCTCGAACCAGCATTCCAGCTCGCGGCCGTACTCTTTCTCGAAGCCCTTGAAGGCGTCGGCCACTTGCTTGCCGAGAGCGTTGACGTCCGTTTCGGGGTCGCCGGGCTTGTAGGGCACTTTGAAGCCCGAGCCGAGGTCCAGGAAATCCAGCTCGGGGAAGCGGCCGGCGGCATCGAACAGAATTTCCAGCGCGCGCATGAACACGCCCACGTCCTTGATTTCGGAGCCGGTGTGCATGTGCAGGCCGCGCACGTGCAGGCCAGTGCCTTTCACCACGCGCTCCAAGTGGCGCAACTGGTGAATGCTGATGCCAAATTTGCTGTCGATGTGGCCAGTTTGAATCTTGTAGTTGCCACCCGCCTCAATGTGCGGGTTGAGGCGCACGCACACCGGGTACGAGCCGCCAAACGTGGCGCCGAAACGCTCCAGAAGCGAGATGTTGTCGATGTTGAGGTTAACGCCCAGGTCTTTGGCCTCTACCAATTCCTCAAACGTCACGCTGTTGGGCGTAAACAGGATGTCGTCGGGCGCGAAGCCGACGTGCAAGCCGAGCCGCACTTCGTTGATGCTCACGCAGTCGAGCCCCGCGCCCAGGCTCAGAATGTGACGCAGAATCGAGACGTTGCTCAGGGCTTTGCAGGCGTAGAAAAAGCGCGTTTTATGCCCCGAAAAAGCTTTGGTGAGCTTTTTGTATTGGCCCGTGATGGACTCAGAATTGTAGACGTAAAGGGGGGTGCCGAACTGGTCGGCAGCGGCGCGCAGCGCATCGTTAATACCAGACATAATCACAAAAGTAAGGCCCGCAACGGCGCCTTAGATGAACCTCAGGCAGATAGTACATTCACGACCCATTCATAGTTTCCCGTTTTCATCCCTTATGCCTCCTCCCGAAACCATTGAAGTCTGGCTGCGCGGCCCGTTGCCCGCCGTTCCGCCGTTGCTCCAGCCCGTGGCTCACGCTCTGCTGCAAGCCCGCGAAGAACTCACCGCCGCCCTGCACGATTTCCCGCCCGTGCTGCTCAACGTGCGGCCCGAAGGGGTAGCCTCGGTGGGCTTCCACCTCCAGCACCTCACCGGCGTGCTCAACCGCTTGCTGACCTACGCCCGCAAGGAAATGATAACCGAGGCGCAACTCGAAGCTTTTCACGCCGAAGTGCCCCCGCTCACCATTGAGGAAGGCTTGGTAGAAAGGTTGGTCAAGGAATTCAGCGACGAGGTAGACCATGCCCTCAGCCAGCTTCGCAGCACCGACGTCGGCACCCTGACCGACGTGCGCGGCGTAGGACGGGCGCAAGTGCCCTCCACCCACCTCGGCATTCTGGTCCACGCCGCCGAGCACACCACCCGCCACTTGGGGCAGTTGCTCGTCACGGCTCGCTGGGTGAAAAGCTTGGCCTAACGCAGTAGCGCGGACTTTTAGTCCGCGTCTAAGGCCCGGACGCGGACTAAAAGTCCGCGCTACTGCGCTACCGCTGGCTGGCGGCGGTTTGCACGCGCGGTTTGGCCCGCTCGTATTGCACCGGCCACTTCATTTCGGCGCCCAGCTCATGCGCCGCGTACAGTGGGAAGTAGGGCTCGCGCAAAAACTCCCGCGCCAGCAGCACCAAGTCGGCTTGGCCGTTGGCCAAAACGGCCTCTGCTTCGGCTGGCGTGGTGATGAGGCCCACGGCCCCGGTCAGGATGCCGGCCTCTGCCTTGATGCGCTCGGCAAATTGTACTTGGTAGCCGGGGCCCACGGGGATGGGTGCCTTGGGCACGTTGCCGCCGGTGGAGCAGTCAATCAGGTCGACGCCGCGGGTTTTGAGCATGGCGGCCAGCTGCACGGCTTCGTCGGCGTTCCAGCCGCCATCGGTCCAGTCGGTGGCCGAAACGCGCACGATGATGGGCAACTCTTCCGGCCACACTTCGCGGGTGGCCGCCACCACTTCGAGGAGCAGGCGAATGCGGTTTTCGAAGGTGCCGCCGTATTCATCGGTCCGGTGGTTGCTCAGCGGCGACAGAAACTGGTGCAGCAAATAGCCATGCGCCGCGTGCAGCTCAATCACCTGAAAACCCGCCGCCAGCGAGCGGGCCGCCGCGGTCCGAAAATCGGCCACGACCTTCTGGATGCCGGCAGCGTCCAAAGCCGTGGGTTGGGGGTAATTATCGGCAAAGGCCACGGCGCTGGGGCCGACTACCGACCAGCCGCCTTCGCTTTCGGGCACGGCGCCTTCGCCTTTCCAGGGGCTGTAGGTGCTGGCTTTGCGGCCGGCGTGAGCCAGCTGGATGCCCGGCACGCTGCCCTGGGCCGTGAGAAAAGCGGTGATGCGCTGAAGCATGGGCAGGTGCTCGTCTTTCCAGATGCCGAGGTCGTCGGGGCTGATGCGGCCTTCCGGCGACACGGCCGCCGCTTCGCTGATGATGAGGCCGGCGCCACCCACGGCGCGCCCGCCCAGGTGCACCAGGTGCCAGTCGTTGGCGAAGCCGTCCACGCTGCTGTACTGGCACATGGGCGATACCACAATGCGGTTTTTCAAGGTGACGCCGCGGAGGGCGAGGGGTTCAAATAGCTTGGGCATGAGACGAATTCTAATGGGAAATACCAAGCAGGCTAAACCGGGTTTTCGAGGCGAAGGTTATGGACGAACCGGCAAGGACTAGTAGGCCGTCATGCTGAGCGCAGCCGAAGCATCTCCACCGCTATACTAAATCAGATTAGTGACGCAGTAGAGATGCTTCGGCTGCGCTCAGCATGACGGATTGGAAGAGTAGCAAATAGTGGGCAATGAATTTGCATTTCCCAAACTCCTGCCTAACTTGCCAGCACATTCACCACCAGCATGCTCCAGACGCGCTACTTTTTTGGCTACTATTATTTCTACGCTGCCGCGTAGAACGAGCCGCCGTTTGTAGCTAACCCAACAAACTTCTCCAGCGCCGCTCGTTCATCGGGAAGGCGCTTTTTTAATGTCCATTTACCTCATGGCACCCACGCAGCAAGTGTTTTTTACCTACGGCTATTACTTCTTCTATTCGAAGAAGCCGGCCCGCTGTTGCCAGAGTTAACCACCACACTCTCCGCCAACAACACAAGGGCCCCGCACTCCGGAGGCCCTTTTTTATTGCCTGAGTATTAGTTGTCAGTTGCTGGTTGTCAGTTGTCAGGGGTTCAACAGCTAACCAATAAAACTAAACAACTGACACTGACAACTGACAACGAGCAACTAACAACTAACCAACTAACGCCATGCCCACGCACGTGTCCATCCAAGGTTTCCAGGGAAGCTTTCACGAAGTAGCCGCCCGCCAGTATTTCGGGGTGGCGCCCGCGCTGTTGCCCTGTGCGACTTTTGCGGCCGTGGTGGCGCACGTGGTGAGCGGCAGCGCGGGCGCGGGCCTGATGGCCATGGAAAACTCACTGGCCGGCAGCATCCTGCCCAACTACCTGCTGCTGGAGCGCCACGCCGTGCAGGTAACGGGCGAAGTCTATTTGCCCATTCATCAGCATCTGTTGGCGCTGCCCGGTACCACGCTGGCCGACGTGCAAGCCGTGCACTCGCACCCCATGGCCCTGCGCCAGTGCGGCGAATTCCTGGACCGCTACCCGCACTGGAAACTGGTTGAAACCGATGACACCGGCCACAGCGCCCAACTCCTGGCCGAAAACCGCACGCCCGGCGTGGCCGTGGTGGCCGGCGCGCAAGCCGCCGAGCAGTTCGGCCTGCAAATCCTGGCACCCGCCATCCACGACGACCCGCACAACTACACCCGCTTCCTAGTGCTGGAGCGCGCCGACACCGCCCAGCCGAACCCGCAAGCCGACAAAGCCTCGCTCTATTTCTACACCAGCCACGCGCCCGGCAGCCTGGCCGCGGTGCTCACCCGCGTGGCAGCCCACGGGCTCAACCTGAGCAAGCTGCAATCGTGCCCGCGTCCCAGCCAGCCCTGGCACTACGGCTTCCACGCCGACGTGGAGTTTGACACCCTGGCCCAGCTGGATGGCCTCCTGACCGATTTGGCCGCCGTGACGGAGGAGCTGCGCGTGTTGGGCGCCTACCGCCGCGGCCAATGGAACGAAACTCCCCTCCTTACCAAGGAGGGGACGCCAGCGCTTAGCGCTGGCTGGGGTGGTTAAATCGTTGAACAACACCCGAACGAGCTTTTCCCGCGACTCTCACGCCCACAACCACCCCCGTTTTCGCTGCGCGAAAACATCCCCTCCTTGGTAAGGAGGGGAGTCTGCTCCGCTCCGCCATGACAAATTCACCCATGCAAGTCTCCGTTGCCAGCCGACTGGCCCATACCGGCGAATACTACTTCTCGCGCAAGCTGCGCGAGTTGGCGGCCCTCAATGCGGACGGCGCCAACATCATCAACCTGGGCATCGGCAGCCCCGACTTGCCACCGCACCCCAGCGTGACGGCCGCTCTAACGGCCACCGCGGCGCTGCCCACTGCCCACGGCTACCAGGGCTACCAGGGCACGCCGGCCCTGCGCGGCGCCATGGCCGACTTTTATCAGCGCCACTACGCCGTTGCCCTCGACCCAGCCAGCGAAATAATGCCGCTGCTGGGCTCCAAAGAAGGCCTCATGCACGTGGCCATGACGTTTCTGGAAAGGGGCGACGCCGTGCTGATTCCCAATCCCGGCTACCCCACCTACCGCGCCGTGGCCGAAATCTGCGGGGCCGAGGTGCGCGAATACGACCTCACGGCCGCCACCGGCTGGCTCCCCGATTTGGACGCGTTGGCCGAAACCGACCTGTCGCGAGTGAAGCTGATGCTGGTCAACTACCCGCACATGCCCACCGGCACGGCCGCCGACCTGCCGTTCCTAACCCGCTTGGTGGCCTTTGCGCGGGAGCATGAAATCCTGCTGGTGCACGATAATCCTTACGGCTTCATCCTCAACGAAACGCCGCCCATCAGCCTGCTGGCCGTGCCCGGCGCCCGCGAAGTGGCCCTGGAGCTGAACTCGCTCAGCAAATCGCACAACCTCGCTGGCTGGCGGGTGGGCATGCTGGTAGGCCGCGCCGATTTGCTGGCCGACGTGCTCCGTTTCAAAAGTAACATGGACTCGGGCATGTTCCTGGGGGTGCAACAGGCCGCCGTGGCCGCACTGGCGCTGGGCGACGACTGGTTCACAGAGTTAAATGCCACCTACCGCGCCCGCCGCGAATTAATTATTGAGCTGCTGCAAGCCGTGGGCTGCGAGCCCGCGCCGGGCCAGGTCGGCTTGTTCATCTGGGCAGCCGTGCCCGCGGTCTATGCCGATGGGTACGCCCTCAGCGATGCCGTGCTGGCTGACGCCAAGGTTTTCATCACGCCCGGTGGCATCTTCGGCAGCAACGGCTTGGGCTATGTGCGCGCCAGCCTCTGCCAGCCAGAAAGCGTGCTGCGCGAGGCACTGGAGCGGGTGAATAATAGCCTTCTGTCATCCTGAGCGCAGCGAAGGACCTTCTCATGCCCGAACGAGACAGTGCTACGTGACAAGGTCCTTCGCTGCGCTCAGGATGACAGAAAGTAGGATAGAAAACATTCAGCACTCAAAACTTAACCCTTCCAATATGAACGTTACCATCATCGGCTTAGGTCTCATCGGTGGCTCGCTGGCGCTCAGCTTGCGGCACCACGGCTTGGCTCAGCACCTCGTTGGGGTCGAAGCCAGCGAGGCGCATGCCCGGCGGGCGCTGGAATTGGGTTTGGTCGACGAAATCGAAGCCGACCTTGCCAGCGCCGTGCGGCGGGCCGATTTTATCGTGGTGGCCGTGCCCATGGATGCCATGGTGACCGTGCTGCCGCCCGTGCTCGACGCCGTAGCCGCCCACCAGGTCGTCATCGACGTGGGCTCGACCAAGCAGGCGCTGCTGGCGGCTGTAGCCCAGCACCCCAACCGGGGACGCTTTGTGGCCGTGCACCCCATGGCCGGCACCGAGCACTCCGGCCCCGAAGCCGCCATCAACGGCCTGTTCGAAGGAAAAACCGTCGTCATCTGCGACGTAGTCAACAGCGACCCCGACGCCGTGCGCACCGTGGAGCAGTTGTTTCATGCGCTGCCGATGCGCCTGCTCTACCTCGACGGTGCCGACCACGACCTGCACACGGCTTACGTGTCGCACATTTCGCACATCACCTCGTTTGCCCTCGCCCTCACGGTGCTCGAGAAGGAAAAGGAAGAGCAGCGCATTTTCGACCTCGCCAGCGGCGGTTTTGAGTCGACGGTACGCCTGGCTAAAAGCTCGCCTGCCACATGGGTGCCCATTTTTCGCCAAAATCGCCTCAACGTGCTCGATGTGCTCGACGAGCATTTGCACCAACTCCAGCGCCTGCGCGAGCTGCTGGCGCAAGAGGATTACCAAGGCCTCACCGAGCAAATTCAGCTAGCCAACCACATTCGCAAGATTCTGCCGTGATACAGAACAAAAACTCCCCTCCTCAGATGAGGAGGGGATGTTCGCGCTTCAGCGCGGACAGGGGTGGTTGAATCGTTGAACGACTCGCTTTAGAATCATCCAAGCCACTTTCAACGCCTACAACCACCCCAGCTGCCGCTTCGCGCCAGCATTCCCTCCTTGGTAAGGAGGGGAGTTTGTTTCAGATTCAAAAATCAACCCCAATCCCATGATACCGACCATGAAATCTGCGCTGTTCAACCGGCAGCCCGACGACAAACCCTTCCTCATCTCGGGCCCTTGCTCGGCGGAAACCGAAGAGCAGGTGCTCGACACCTGCCAGCGCCTGGCCGCCACCGGCAAGGTGCAGGCCCTGCGCGCCGGTATCTGGAAGCCGCGCACCAAGCCCGGCATGTTTGAGGGCGTGGGCACCAAGGGCCTGCCGTGGCTGAAAAAAGCCAGCGAGCTAACCGGCCTGCCCACCGCCGTGGAAGTGGCCACCGCCAAGCACGTAGAGGATTGCCTGGCCTTCGGCATTGACATTTTGTGGGTGGGCGCCCGCACCACCGGCAACCCGTTTTCGGTGCAGGAAATTGCCAATGCCCTGCGCGGCGTGGACATGCCCGTACTGGTGAAAAACCCCATTCACCCTGAGCTGGAGCTGTGGGTGGGCGCCGTGGAGCGCCTCCAGAAAGCCGGCCTCACGCATGTGGGCCTCATTCACCGGGGCTTTTCGAGCTACGGCAACACTGACTTTCGCAACGCCCCGATGTGGCATTTGCCCATCGAAATGAAGCGCCGGATGCCCGAAATGCCGCTACTCTGCGACCCCAGCCACATTTGCGGCCGCCGCGACACGCTGTTCACCGTGGCCCAGCAGGCCCTCAACCTGGGCTTCGACGGCAACATGATAGAGTCGCACCAAGACCCTGACGCCGCTTGGAGCGACGCCAAGCAGCAAATCACCCCGGAAGTACTGCGCGACCTGATTGAGGACCTAGTGTGGCGCCACGAGAGCACCGACAAACGCGAGTTTCTCACGGCGCTGGCCAGCTTCCGCGAGCAAATCAATCACCTCGATGCGGAAATCATGCAGCTGCTGGGCCGCCGCATGGCCGTGGCCGAGAAAATTGGTCAGTACAAAAAGGAAAACGACATCACCATTCTGCAAACCAGCCGCTGGAACGAGGTGCTAGAGCGCGCCCTGCGCCAAGGCTCAGCCGTGGGCCTGACCAACGATTTTGTGGAGCAATACCTGGCCGCGGTGCACCTGGAATCCATCAACCGCCAGAATAAAGTGATGGAAGGCTAAAATGGTATTTCTGATTCTGGGGCAGACTACGCAGAAAGCCGCTGAATAAAATAATAGCCCGTCATGCTGAGCGCAGCCGAAGCATCTCGCTCGCATCGTTCAACGATTGAATTACTACCACACGCGAGATGCTTCGGCTGCGTTCAGCATGACGGGCTTTGTGTATAGTAAGGACGTTGACTGAATCACAAAAAAGTGCCTATACGGTTCGGTATAGGCACTTTTTTTGTGAAACATGAGGCCAAATAGGTAAGTAAAAAGACGTGCCAGAAAGGCAATAGTTCTTTTTGTTCAACCCTTAACACTTTAGCGTCATGGCTATTCAAAAGTATCAAGACTCTTTCGGCGACATGATGCCGCAGAGTTTCTCGTCACTGCTTGACCGGTTCTTTCAGGACTCGATGGCGGGCCGCGGCCGGGTCAGCGCTTTTTCGCCCCAGGTAGATGCTTACGAAACCGAAAAAGGCTACCAAGTGGAGGTGGCTCTGCCCGGCCTGAAGCGGGAAGACATTAAAGTAGACTTCCATCAGGGCCGGCTCACGATTTCGGGCGAGCGGCACTTCCGGAACGAGCAGAATGACCGCCGCTACCACATGGTGGAAAGCTCGTACGGCTCGTTCCACCGCTCTTTCCAACTCCCCGACACCGTGGAGCCGCGCCAGATTCAGGCCAACTTTGAGGACGGCATTCTGCGGGTGACAGTGCCCAAAAACGAAGAGAAAACCATGCGGCACCAGATTCAGGTGCAGGGCGGCCAGAGCAACCAGCAGCAGAGCATGGGCGCTGGGCAGATGTCGGAGCGCATGGGCCAGCAGGCCACCGACGTGCAGGTGCAGCAAGGCAACGGCGACGGCCAAAACAGCCCCAACGGCGAAAACAGCCAGCGGGAGCCGCAGATGGCCGCTCACTAAGTAACTTGCACGCCAGCTCGTGAGCACAAAAGTGTTTTGTGCGAATTTTGTACTGATAGTATATAAAAAAGACGCCTTGTGATAAACAGGGCGCCTTTTTTATGCTGAGTAAGTTGCGCTACGCGGTGCGTTTGCGGCGCAGGCGGCGAAGTCCCAAGCCCACGCCCGCCGCTACCAACAAGCTCACGCCGCCATCAATGGGCACAGCGGTAGGGTCGGGAGTAGCAGGAGTGCCCGGGGTGGGGCCGCCGGTGCCCGGCTGGGCCTGAGCTGTGGTAAAAGTACCCGTAGAAAGCCAGAGCGCAGCCGCAGCCAGCGTCAAGCGCAAGAAAGTATGTTTCTTCATAAATCAGAGAGGAGAAAGTGACTGTAATTTCCCCAGCGCGCCTGGGCACAAACGGCTCAAGCGCGCTGCGGAAACAAGGCTTAATTGACGGTCAGACGCTTGCTGATGGTGCCTGCTGCCGTTTGCAGCCGCACCGTGTACACGCCCAAGGCAAGGCTGGGCAGATTTAGCGAGCGCACGGCGTCGGTGTTAGCCGGCAGGGTCTGACGAGCTACGGTTTGGCCTAAGGCGTTGAGCAGCATGACTTCCACGGTTTGCTGACGCAGAGTGGCTGGGAGGCTCAGCGAGACGCTGTTGCCGTGCACGGGGTTGGGGAATACTGCCACTTGCTGGCTGATGGCCGCTGGGGCCGTGCCCAGCACGCGGTTGTACGTCAGCACCAGCGTGAAGCGGCCAGTGGCGGCCACACCCGCCAGCAGGTCGACGGCGTAGCCGCTGCTCTGGCTCAGGTCGAACTGGGTGCCCGACTGGGCATCGCGCAAGTAAGCGTTTAGGCCGGTGGGCAGGTTCAGCAGCTCGGTGGCGCGCAGGGTGTAGCGGCCCGCTTGCGGTGCTTGTACGCGCAGGGGTACCAGCACATCGGTCGTGCCCAAAGCGGGCAGTGCGTTGATGGAAAGCAGGGCCGTGGCGCTCAACTCGCTGGCCAGCACGGGCGTGCCGCCGGCGGTCAGCTTGTAGGCATCGGCTTGAGCGTCGAAGCCGGCCGTGGCGCTGCTGTTGAAGTACACCACGGCTTCATCCGAAGGGCCGGTGGCGCCGCTTAGGTCCAGCCGCACCAGCGGGTCGGTGCTGGTGGTGCGCTGAAATACTGGGTTGAGGTAGGTCGTGGCCCGCGCCGTATTGGCAAAGTTGATGGCGCCGGGCGTGGCCGTCGACGTGGTGCGCACGAAGAAGCCTTGCATGGCGGCAATGTCGCGGGTGCCGCCGTTGGTGCTGGCGCCGCCCGGTACGTAGCTGGAGTAAGTGCCCGCGTACTGGCCGGTTGAGCGGTAAACGTACACGGCTGCATCCAGGCCCGTGGTGCTCACGGCGTCCCAGTTGAGAGGCGCGGGGTAGGGGTTGCCCAAGAGCTGCCAGCCCGACTCCGCCTGCGCGCTGCGCGAAAGGCCCGTGCGGCTGATGGGGCCGTTGTTGAGCGTGCCCACGAAATCGACCAGCTGCGTGCCGCTCAGGTTCACGGTGTAGCCCTGGCCGGGCGTCATCACGTCGTTCAGTGCATTAGGAGACTCCCAGCCGTAGTCGAAAGCGCTGGTCAGCGGTGCGGCTGAGGCCGTCAGGCGGGCGCTGTTGTAGCCGAAAACCGTGGGGAAAGGCGTCACCAGCGAAGGATTGGCCGCCGTGTTATAGGCCGGATTGACCACCGGCGTGAAGCTGGCAGTAGTCAAGTCGGCCACCGTGGTGGCCGCTACCGGCGCCGAATAGTGGCGGTAGCCCAGGCCGGGGTTGCTGGGCGTGATGTAGCGCTGCACGGTGGCATTGCCCACCACGGCGCCGGAGGTATTCACCACCATGGCCGTGCCAGAGGCGTCAGAAAACAGCGTAAACGCCCGCCCGTTGGTGGTGAGGTTGCCATTCAGCGTCAGCAGTTGGCGCACGCCCGCGGGGGCAGACAAGCTGGCCGAGGCGGAACCCACGGTCAGGTTCTGGAAGTTGGAAGCACTGGTGCCACCAATGGTCTGGGCGGCCGTGCCGGCCAGCACCACGGTGCCGGTACCGCTGCCGGCCAGCGTGCCGCCGTTGTTGGTCAGGTTGCCGGTCATGGTGAGCACGCCGCCGTTGGCGGTGGTGAGCGAAGCGGCCGCCCCCGACAGTGTGACGTTGCGGATGGCCTGGGCGCTGCTCACCACGGGCTGGTTGGCGGTGTAGCCGGGGAAAAAGGCGTCGTCGTTGGCAGTGGGTAGGGTGTAGGCAATGGCCGACGACGCGGCCGCGTTGGCAGGGGCGCCGTCGCCGGTTATCCAGTTGCTGGCCGTGCCCCAGGCGCTGCTGGTGTTGCCGGTCCACATGGGCGCAGTGTAGGTACCGGCCACGTAGGTGCGCAGCCAGGCCAGAGCCGGGCGCTCGGTGTTGTCGGCGTTGGCAATGTTGGCGCCTTGGGCGGTGCGCCAGTGGCCCACGCGGTAGCCCCACATGGTGATGCCGCGCACGGCCGGATTCTCCCAAAACAGTGGGAAGATGCGCTGGTAGTCAAGCAGCTGCTGGGCGTCATTCAAGCCATCCAGGTCAAATTCCGTGATGTAAAGCGGCAGGTTGGTGGCCGCCAGCGTGGCCATGTTGCTTTGGATGGAGGCCGTGGAGGTGGGCAGCAGCGAGAACGAGTGACCCTGAATACCGATGGCGTCGATGAGGCCGCGCGCCTTCAGTAAATTGGCAATGACGACATAGGTGGCCGCCCGGTTGCGTTCGTTTTCCACGCTGTACTCATTCAGCATCAGCTTGGATTTGGGAAAATACTGGCGCGCTAGTTCGAAGGATTTGATGACCCAGTCCCAGCCGGTGGTGCCGCTGCCGCCCAAGGCGTTGATGTAGCCACCGCCGTCGGGGCCGGATGCGCCCGTGGGGGGCTGGTGGGTGGGCTCGTTCACCACGTCAATTAATTCGATTTTGGGGTAGCGGGCCGCCAAGGCGGCGTACCATTCTTCGATTTCTGCCAATTGGTCGGCGGGCGACAAGCTGGCAATCCAGGTGGGCTGCTGAGTGCCCCAAATCAGGGTGTGCAGGCGGAATGGGCCGCCTACAGCCTGGGATTGCGCGTAAGCAGCGTCCAGGTCTGCCCAGTTAAACACGTCGCGGGTAGGTTCGGCAACGCCCCACTTGCCGCCGTTTTCTGCGGTTACTGAGTTCCAGTACACCCCGAAAAAGGGCGCTTGTGCCTGGCTGTAGGCCGAGCCCAAGTACTTAGGCTTGCCCGTGGCAATGGGCGTGCCGGTGGGCGTGAACGGCACTGGCGCCGTGGTCGAACCCTGCTGGCCGGCGTCGAGGTTAGCAACGGTGAAAAACAGGCCGGTTTGGCCAAAAACAAACTTATCGAAATCCAGCCCGTCCTCGCGGGCCCCAATCTGAATGGTTTGGGTCAGGCTACCCGCCGTGACGGTGTAGGTGATGGGCACCGTGCCGTTGCCCGTGAACTTAGACAGGTTTACCCATTTCCAGGCGTTGGTCGTGATGCCGCCCCCGCCGTCCACGGCCAGCGTGGGCGTGTTGTAGCCCACCACGTTCAGGCCGTTCAGATTAAGCCAGTCGCCGGCCGCGGCCGGTGCCTTGGCACCAAACCCCCGGCCGATGAAGAAGCTGTCGTCGTTCGCTCCGCCCCCGGTGGTGCCCACCCGAATGCGGGCGTACAGGTCGTAAGTGCCGGGGCCGGGGAACGTAATAGTGTAGGACAAGACCCGGTTATCGTTGCCGGGAAAGGCGCCACCGCCCACAATGGATGCCACATCCGTAAGCGCAGTGGCATACGTGATGGCCGGTGCCGAGCCAGTAGAAGCAATGGTGCGGAAGTCCCAGTCGCCTTGCTCGGCCACGTTGGTGCCCACGGTAATGGGCGCCCCGGCCGAGACGCCGGTTTCGGCTTCAAAGCGCACGGGCGCGTTCTGGGCCGAAAGGGTGAGGTGGCCGCTAAAGGCCGCCACCAGCGTAAAAATAACGCGTTGAAGTTTCTTCATAGGAAGATGGGTTGGGTGGGATAAAAGGATGAAAATGATGGCTGCCCGGGAGCAAATGTCCCGGCCATTACTTTAAAAGTATAGTTCTGGTTTAATCATTAACTATCGTTTTTTCAGTGCTTTATGTAATGTTTTTATCGGCAACGATTGTGATAGGTACACAACCGTTGCCGATAGGTGAGCAAGGCCAAAATGTTG
This sequence comes from Hymenobacter sp., assembly GCF_036388155.1. Taxonomy (NCBI): domain Bacteria; kingdom Pseudomonadati; phylum Bacteroidota; class Cytophagia; order Cytophagales; family Hymenobacteraceae; genus Hymenobacter; species Hymenobacter sp. Next base: position 21,190 of record NZ_DASVSI010000177.1, read on the forward strand.
TTAGCGGCTGATTGAATGAATCACAGGAATGACCTGCGCACAACGAAGAAGGGCCCCCGCCGTAGCGGGGGCCCTTCTTTACTTTTTACCTATCGAACGCAATGCCGAAGCTGGTTCAATGAGAAAAATATCTTACCAAATCACGGCCCGTTCCATCGTGGGCCGCACCATCTTATCACCCTCCTTGCAGCCGAACGCCTGCTGGAACTGCGGCATGTTCATCAGCGGGCCGATGGTGCGGTACTGGCCGGGCGAGTGCGGGTCCGTCAGGATTTGCTGGCGCAGGGCTTCGGGCCGGATGTTGGTGCGGCGCAGCTGGGCCCAGCTCAGGAAATAGCGCTGCTCGGGCGTGAAGCCGTCGAACTTCGGGCGCGGGCCGTTGCCATAGCGCTGCTGCAGCTGCTTTTGCAGGGCGCCGTACACCACGGTGAGGCCGGCAAAATCGGCCAGGTTCTCGCCCATGGTCAGCTTCCCGTTCACATGCACCGAATCGAGGGGCGTGAAGGCGTCGTACTGCCGGCCCACCACCTCCGCGCGCTTCGTGAATTCGGCCGCGTCGGTGGGTGTCCACCAGTCGCGCAGGTTGCCTTCCGAGTCGTACTGGCGGCCCTGGTCATCGAAGGCGTGGGTGATTTCGTGGCCCATCACCCCACCAATGGCGCCATAGTTGATGGCATCGTCGGCTTTGGGGTCGAAGAAGGGCGGCTGAAGGTAGCCAGCCGGAAACACGATTTCGTTGAGTGGCGGGTTGTAATACGCGTTAATGGTGGGCGGCGTCATGGCCCATTCGTTGCGGTCGATGGGCCCGCCAAATTTGGCGGTCTCGCGCTTGTTGGCCCACTGGCGCGCCGCCAGAATGTTCTTCAGGTAGCTCTCGCGGCTGATTTTTAGGGCCGAATAGTCCTTCCACACGTCGGGGTAACCGATTTTCACGCGCAGCGCGTTCAGCTTTTTCAACGCCTCTGCTTTGGTGGGCTCGCTCATCCAGGTGTTGGTCCGAATGTGCTCAGCCATGCTCGATTTGACGTTGTTCACCATTTCCAGGGCCTTGGCTTTGGCCTCGGGTGGGAAAGCTTGCTCCACGTACAGTTGGCCAAACGCCTCGCCCAGGGTCTGGTCGGTGGCAGCCTGCATGCGCTTCCAGCGGGTGGCTTGTTGCTTGGCGCCGGTCTGGGCCTGGTTGTAGCGGAAGGCGGCGTCGGCGTAGGCTGCCGGTAGGGCCGGGGCCACCGAGCGCACCAGATGCCAGCGCATATACGTTTTGAGGTCGGCCAGCGGCTCGGTTTTCAACACGGCGTTCACCTCGTCAAAAAACGCGGGCTGCCCGATGATGATTTCCTGCGCCTTGCCGAGCTGCATGTCGGCCAGCAGCTTTTTGGGGTCGAGGGCCGAGTAGCGCTTTTGGGCGGCCGCCACGGTCATTTTGTTGTAGTTCGACTGCGGGTCGCGCAGCTCCACGCGGTTGCGCGAGGCCTTGGCCAGCCGGGTTTCCAGTCGCTCTACCGTGGCGGCGTTGCGCTGGGCCACGGCCGGAGCGTCGCCTAGTAGTCCGAACACCTCCGTCATGTAGGCCCGGTAGGCCGTTTTCACCTTTTCGGTGCGCGGGTCGTTTTTGAAGTAGAAGTCGCGGTCGGGCAGCGTGAGGCCGCCTTGGCCAAACTGCACCGCGTATTCGGTGGTCTTTTTCTCGTCCACGTCCACGCCGCCGCGGAAGAAAACACCGGTGTTCAGGTTCTGCAGGCGCACGATGGCGGCGCGCAGCGCGGCCTTGTCGCGCACGGCGGCCAGGCGGTCCAGCTCCGGCTGCAGTGGCTTGAGGCCGGCCTGCTCAATGGCCACGGTGTCCATAGCAGCGGCGTAGAAGTCGCCCACTTTTTGGGCGTTGCTGCCGGGCGCGGCGTTGCGGTTGGTAGCAGCCTCTTCCAGAATGCGGCGCAGCGTTTCCTGGGTGCGGTTGCCGAGCAGGTTGCGCGGCCCCCAGCTGGAAGCGTAGCTCGGAATGGGGTTGTTCTTCAACCAATTGCCACCCGAGAATTGGTAAAAATCACCGCAGGGATTCGCCGTGCGGTCAATGTCGGCCATGTCGAGGCCCACGCCGGGCGGGAATGATTCGACCGGCGCAGGTGCAGCGGCTGTAGGCGTGGTGGCAACGGTGGTGGGCTTGGTGCCGGCGCAACTGGCCAAGACCAGCGTGGCCGCTGCCAGCCAGGGGCGGGAATAGCGTTTCTTCATGGAAGCAAAAACAGGGTTGACAGACGCAAAGTAGCGGAAAAGACGACTGCAAGCGCCCCAGGCTGCATCAGCATCCTGGATAGCACCTGCTAACTCCTGCCCCCGAATTTCCGCTACGCAACTACGGGCGTCCCGCTTTTCGTTTGGGCCATTGCCTAAGTAACCCAAGTTGCGAAGTAGTTTGGTGAGCCCCGGAGGGGCAGCATGTGGGCAGCAAAGGCCGTACGGGTTGGGGTGATAAAGCCCCAGGTGGGCGACACTTGCGGGAACGAATGCCGCCCCCCTGGGGCTTTGCCGTGCTTAACTGCCGGATGGTCTACCGACATGCCGCCCCCCTGGGGCTCACCGGGGCACTCCGTAACTTGGGTTAAGTAGACGCCAGCACGTAGAGCAACTGGATTGCAACGGGCAGCACCCGCTCTGCCTGGGATTGAGTAGCCAGCCAACCCTGTGGGTACGGGGCAGTCTTTCGCAAGTCTTCCATGGCCGCGTGGGCTCGTTCGGTGAGCACGTCGGACAGCAAGGGAGACGCCAGGTACTTGCGCAGCAGTTCCGCCGCCCCGCGCCGGGCCGTATCGGCCAGGAACCAATCTTTGGCCTGACTGCCGTCGGCGCGCTTGATGTGAGCTAGGCAGGCAGCTAGAAACACGCGTTCTTCGCTGGGATGGACGACCGGGGAGTGGGACATACAGGAGGCCCTACGCAAATCTTGCCGCTGAAGTAAGAGTACATCTTCTACGTTCCCACTTTTTCATGGTTTGCGCCGTGCCTTCGTCCTGAAAACATGGCCACGCCTTCAAACAAAAAGCCGGGCGGGGTAATCCCGCCCGGCTTGGACTGTGCTGCTTGTCTCAACTGGTCCGCTGGCCTAGCGAGCCGTGTATGATTCAGAAATAAAATTGCCTTGTTTGTCAAACACCAGGTACCCTGGCCGCCGCCCAATTACAATCTCGGCCTGATATTGCGGCGTGCCGTCAGTAGCCTGCAACTCCTTCACACCCAGCAGTCGGGCTTCCGGGTATGTTTTGGTGATGTACGCCAGGGCTGGCGCGGCCAGGTAAGCCACGCGCTTGGGTTGTTCGGGGGCTGCGGCAGGAGCGGAGGCGCTTACGGCCACGCCGAATTTCTCGTTGAAGGCCCGTACTTCAGGATTTTCCTGGTTTCGCTTACTCGTAACCACTATTACACCCCCGGCACCCGCTTCGCCGGCCACCTGACGCGCCTGCTCGCCCTTGAATATGCTTATCGACGCAATGTCCTTTGGGTTAATGTCATTGATGTTCGGGCCCGCGGCTTGGCCGTCGAGGTAGTAAACGGGCGGCGGGCCGTTGGGCTTCGCAAGGCTGCCTTGTACTGGGGTGGCCGGCTTAAGCCTTACCGTGGTGGCTTTGCTGCGAGGTTTGGCTGGTTGCGGTTGCGACTTCCGGATGCCCACCACTGCCGGCTGCCCCGCGGCGTCGAAATACAGCTGCTGCCGCTGGCCGCCGTCCACAATCACCGCCATGTACTGAAAACCTGGCGCCACGCTATTCCTTTCCTGCAACGACGTCCAACTCGCCAACTGGGCCTGGGGGTAGTGTTTGTCGAGGTAGGCCCGCACGGCGGGCGGCATATCTGCACCCGCCGCCGCGGTGGGCGCCTTGGCCACGGGCGTAGCAGCGGCCTTGGCGGGCAGCACCGGCCCGGCTCCTTGGGCCTGCACCTGCGCTGCCGAGAAGCTGAGGGCCACGGCCAGCACCGCCGGCACGGCCACGAAATAACGGGCCAACTGCCCAGGCGAAGAAAGCGGAGTATTCATCATGGCAACGCGGTTTTTGAGGGTTGGAAAAGTGAAATGAGTAACCAAAGCCGGCACCGCGGCCCCGCCGCTCAGCCGGAGCAGGCTGTACTGGTAAGCTTGGCGGTCGAGGCCGGTTTGCAAAGCGGCCTGGTCGGCCAGGTATTCGAGGTTGTCGAGCAGGGCGCGGCGCAGCAGCCACGCTGCCGGGTTGCACCAGCCCAGCGCCTGGACCACTTGGGCCAGCAGCACGTCCAGGGTATGCCACTGGCGCACGTGCACTTGCTCGTGGCGCAGCACCGCGGCCAGCTCCGATGCCGGGTGCTGCCCAGGGTTCAGGTAAATGGTTTGCCAAAATGAAAACGGGCTGACTGCTCCCGTCAGCACCCGCACCGGCTGCCCCTGCACCACCGCCGGCCGCGAGGCGTGCCGCACCCGCCACAGCGACAGCAGCTGCACCAGCAGCCGGCCCAGCAGCACCGCGGCCCCGGCGCCGTACAGCCACAAGGCCATGGCCTCCCAGTCAATAGGCGTTGCGGTGGGGGGCACCGCGGCGCTGCCGACGGGCGCGTATTCGGTTGCCACGACCACCAGCGGCACGCTGGTGGCGGCCGGAAACAGCGCGGGCAAGGGCAGGGCCGGGTAAGCCGCCGAAAACACCAGCGCAAACAGCAGAATAAAGCGGTTTAGCCGGAAAAAGGTGAGCCGGCGCAACAGCCCGAAATAAGCCGCCGCAAACAGCAGCAGCGCCACGTTGGCCTTCAGCAAGTAGAGGAGGGCGGGCGACATGGCTACCGGTTCTTTTTGCTTTCGATGAGCTTGATAATCTCCTGCAAATCCTCCGCGCTGATTTTATCCTCTTGCGCGAAAAACGACACCAGCTCCTTATAAGAGTTCTGGAAGTGCTGCTTCACCAGCGTGCCCAGCGAGCGGCGCTGGTAGTCGTCGGCCGACACCAGCGGCACAAAACGGTAGGAGTTGCCCAGCTTTTCACTGCGCACGTAGCCCTTGCGCTCCAGGTTGCGCAGGGTGCTGGCCAGCGTGGTGTAGGGCGGGCGCGGCGCCGGCAGCCCGTCGAGCACGTCTTTCACAAAGCCCCCATTGGGCAGCGACCACAGCACGCGCAGGGCATCTTCTTCGGGTTGGGTGAGGCGTTCCATTGGATTTGGTATAACAGCAATTACGATTGTGTCGTAAATCTACGATAATTTCGTAATTAGGCAAACGAGTGTTGAGATAATAGGTTGCAGTAAAATGAAAAAGCGCGTTTTCCACCGGGAAAACGCGCTTTTTGGATGGAAATAATTTTTGTCCATTCCCACGGGACCTCACCCCCGGCCGCTCTCCCCAGGAGAGGGGAGCCTGACGAGTGCAGGCGAAAGTTGACGCTAGCGCCGCCGTAGCTCCCCTCTCCTGGGGAGAGGGGCCGGGGGTGAGGGGAACGCGGGAGAGCGTATGGGCTTGTTAGTGCACCTTGTCGGTCTGCTGAATCTGCAGCCAGCGAATGGCGGCCCCTTCGTCCCCGAAAAAAGAGATGGCGTAAGGCTTGTCGTCGTATGCTTCGGCCGATACGTAGCCCGGCTGGCTGACGATAGACTCGTGCAGGGCCGGGCCCACCAGGTAAGCCACGTAGAGGCGGCCCCCCAGGCGGCGGGCCATGTCGGGAAAGTAGACGTTGAGCAGCCAGAGCGTGGTTTCCGGGTCGTTCATGGTGCGGCGCCGAATGTCCTGGAGCCAGAAACGGGCCTTTTCCTGCAGGGCCCGGTCGGTCATTTGCTGGTACACGGCCGGCAGCTCGCGCGGGTGCGGCTGGTAGGCCCAGCGGCTCACGAGGATGTCGAGGTCGGCGCGGTGCGAAAAGTCAATGAGTGGCGCGGGGATGTCGGTAGGCATAAGCGAAAAGGACTGCGGTGGGTAGACTACGTGGTTTGCAGCGCTGTGGGTGCGATTTGCAAGCCGGCCGTAGCCCCGCTAATGCGCCGGCAGGGCTTTGGCCGATGTTGCCAAAGCATCCACCGGCGGGTGCCGGCGCAGCGAGCGCACCGCCAGCAGCACGCTGGCCAGGGCCAGCACGGCCCCCAGCAAAAACGGCGCCCCCGGAAACTGAACCGGCGCCGCCGGCCGCGTGAAATAGCCAAATAAATACGTCATCAGCAAAGGACCCACCACGCCCGTGGCGCTGATGAGGCTGGTGAGCGCGCCTTGCAGCTCGCCCTGCTCGTTGGCCGGTACCTGGCCCGAAATGGTGCTTTGCAGCGCCGGACCCGAGATGCCGCCCAGGCAGTAGGGCGCCAGAAAAGCCAGCATGAGCCAGCCCCGCGACGCGAAGGCAAACAGCACAAAGCCCACCGTGTAGCACAGCAGCCCCACCACAATGGCCCGCGCGGCGCCCAGCTTCGGGATGGCCACGCGCACCAGTCCGCCTTGCACGAGGCCCGAAAACAGGCCCACCACCGCCAGCGAAATGCCCACCAGCTTTTCCGTCCAGCCAAACTTGAGCATGGTGTAGAACGACCACACCGACTGCGTGGCCGAGCCCGCCAAGTACAGCAGCACCAGCGACGCCACCAGCCCCAGAATGGCCGGGTAGTGCCCCAGCCGCAGCAGCGAGGCCACGGGGTTGGCACGGCGCCACTCAAAGGGGCGCCGCTTGTCGGCGGGCAGCGACTCGGGGAGCACAAAGTAGCCGTAGAAAAAATTGCACAAGCTCAGCCCCGCCGCCACCATAAACGGCACCCGCGAACCAAAACCTGCCAGCAACCCGCCAATGGCCGGCCCCACAATGAAGCCAACCCCGAAGGCCGCGCCCACCAGCCCAAAGTTCTGGGCCCGCTTTTCGGGCGTGCTGATGTCGGCGATGTAGGCCGTGGCCGTGGTGAAGCTGGCCCCGGTGATGCCCGCCACCACGCGCCCCACAAACAGCCACGCCAGGGTAGGGGCAAAGCTCAAAAAGATGTAGTCAAGCCCCAGGCCCAACAGGGCGGCCAGCAGCACCGGCCGCCGCCCCAGCTTGTCGCTGAGCCCGCCCATCACGGGCGCGAAGCAAAACTGCGCCGCCGCGTAGGCAAACGTGAGCTGGCCCGAGTACTCCGAAGCCCGGCTCAGCCCCTCGCCGGTAAGCTGCTGAATGAGTTTGGGCACCACCGGAATGATGATGCCCAGCCCAATCACATCGATGAGAATGGTGACGAAGATGAAACCAAGGGCGGGCGGGCGTTTATCAGACATGGAAATAGCAAAGAATGGGGGGTGGACCCTGCTGGCCGGGTAAAGTTCCGTCAAAAAACACGCGGGCGCGCAGCGAAGCTCCTGCCTTGACTCCGTTCGGCCGGTTTCTGCCCGGGCAGAAGCGTATTTTGCGGGCCGCCCCGGCGGGATTCTCCACTACGCTTCATGCCCGCCGCGCCCCTCACTGCCCTTGCCTACCGTGCCGAACTTACTAGCCTTCGGGCGGTAGCCGTGGGCATTGTGCTGATTCAACACTGGCTCCGGCCCGCCTTTCCGCTGGGCGAACTCGGCCCCAGCATCTTTTTCGTGCTTAGTGGCTACCTCGTTTCGGGCATCATCTGGAAATACGACGCCTACGTGGGAGCGCCGGGGGGATGGCGGCGCCGGCTGGGCACGTTCTACCTGCGGCGGGGGCTGCGCATCGTGCCGTTGTACTACTTGGCCTTAGCGGGGTGCGCGCTGCTCCCGTTGGCCGCCGTGCGAGAGTCGCCGGGGTGGTTTCTGCTGCCAGGGGCCAACCTGCTGATTTACAAGCGTGGCGGCTGGCCCGATGGCATGGGGCATTTCTGGACTATTGCCATCGAGATGCAATTCTACTTGCTTTGGCCCATCATGTTGGGCATAATAGGCAAACGGATTAATTTCTTGCTGGCCCTGGTGGCGCTGTCCTGGCTATTTCGGGCGCTGTGGTCGGCTTGGGTAGGGCCGAGCATGGTGCACCTGCTGTTGCCCACCAACATTGATTTGTTTGCGCTGGGAGCGTTGCTGCGGCTGGAACCGTCGTGGTTGGCGAGCGTTGCCAAGGGCTGGTACGTGCTGCTGGCCTGGCTCGGTTGGATTGCCCTACGTTTGCTGCCGGATTTTACGGGTGCCTGGGCTGCGGGCTGGGCCAGTAGCCAAGCCATTTGGCTGGCAATGGCAGATTTTTTGACCATTGGCTGGCTGCTGTGCGCATCCGGTGCTGGCCAGCGTTTGGGCTTGCACCATCCCGTAGTGCAGTGGGTCGGCAAGCGCAGCTACGCGATGTATCTGTTTCATTTGCCGTTGCTGGTTTTCTGGCAGCGCCTGGTTTACCACCTAGTGCCCGATGCCAGCGGCCGCAGTTTCTGGATGGGAGCAGGCCCCCTCCTGGTGGTCCTCCTTCCAGTGCTAGCCATCATAAGTGCCGCCTCCTGGCGTTTCGTGGAAGCTCCAATTGATAAAATCAAGGAGCGATTTCGGTACGCCTTCAAGCAGCCGGCGCCCAAACACGCGTAGCGCTGCATCCGTCGCCGCCGAGGCAAGAACGCCATTAGCGCCGCTCGTACCTCAAACTCCTACATACAAGGCCGCAGCAGTGTGCCGCTCAGGCCTCGTTGCTGGCACCCAACACTGCCAACGGCAGCGGCGGCCCGGCGTCGACCAGCCGCTGCTGGGCGCTCAGGCCCACATCCAACAAGTCCTGCATCAGGCCCTCGCCGGCCGCTTCGGGCGAGTAGGTGTCGGTGGTGGTGCTCACCACCAGCACCGGCCGCTCCGGCAACGCCACCAACGTGGCTCGCCGGTCAATCTCGGGCGGAAACACGGCGGCGTACAGAATCAATCGGTCGTAGTCCACGCCGTTGCTTGCCAGCCACCGGCAGGCAGCCGCCGCCCCGTGGCCGTAGCCCAGCACCGTGAGCGGCGTGCCCGGCGGGCAGCCCGCCAACACTTCCTGCACGAGGCCATTGAGGTAGGTGCCAAGGTCGGCGAGGTCGGCCAGCAGCGAGTCGGCCGCAAACCAGGTAGCCCCCGTCCGTGGGACTTCGCCGTTGATAACCGGCAGTTCGTGCCGACTCAGGGCTTCGGGCAGCACCAGCAGGCGCTCGGGCGTGTCGAGGTTGGCGAGTTGTTGGGCGAGGTCGGCCACGGGTTGGCCGTGGTCGTGCAGGCACACCCACACGTGCTCGATGGCCGGCCCGGGCTCGCCCAAGCTCAGGTACCGGGCCGTGCGCGGCGTGGTGAAGGAAAGCGGGGTCATAACGTGGACAAAATATCAGAACTAAGCACCACTCTATACGACCAGCGCCGCCCCGTCGCCTGAAAAGCCCGGTTTTTTTGTGGCTGAGTACCACGGCTTCACCCCCGCCACGGCGCTCAAATGAGTTTTTTTGTGGAATTACCCAAAAGTTACCTTACCTTTGTATCACAAACAGTGCGGGGTGGAGCAGTTGGTAGCTCGTTGGGCTCATAACCCAAAGGTCACTGGTTCGAGTCCAGTCCCCGCTACCTAAAAGGCCGTTTTCCATAGGGAGAACGGCCTTTTTTCTTTCTAAGGGTACGCGTAGGAGTACACGCCTTACCTAGTGAGTATGGATGCAGCATAAAACTTGTTCTTCTCTCACTGGCTCAACCGTGGGAGTATGCGGTTCCCTAACTCGCCAAGTTGGCAACCAGCAGCGACCGGAGTAGCTTATTTCTCCAATATGTGTGGCTTCCTGAACAAGCCAGCCATTGGCCAAGGCATCGCGCAGGGTAGCCGCCGGGTTACAAGCCCCAGTCAGTTCGAGCAAGTGCAGCGCTTGCGTTGGCAAGTAAAGAGTATCAGGCGCTAGGCAGTATAATAACGCGGTTGCGGCAGTTGGAGCCACAGTTTTAATTGAATCGAAGCGATGGTAACACGTTAGAAGCTCATAGTGATTCGGCCGCAGGTCCTCTTGGGTGATATGCATCCTATGGGTAGCACTGGTATACTTACAGTTGCTGCCACAAAGCGACTACTTCACCTGATTGGAAGCGCTATACTAAGCGCCTGCTAAGCAGTGTTTTTCTTCTCACGTTTTCTCTTGCGCCGGTCTGCCTCACTTTCGTCCTTACGGTTCATGTATTGTACAAAAGCTTCCCGCAGTTGGTCGAGGAGGGGAGTAATTAGGCCGCCTGGCTTCCGCTTTTGAATGGTTTGTAAGTGTGTAGCTGGATTGTCCCCTAGTTCTATACCGAACAACTCTCCCAGTTTTTTTACAGCCCCCGCCCGATTAGGCGCGGCTACTACTCCGCTTTCAAGTAAGGAATACCCTAGCTCAACTAATTCGGCCTTGCTACCCTGCCATGCTAATGGCACAGTCTTGCTGACTTGTACCTCTTGAGCTGTAGCCAACCGTTGCTCATATCCCTTCAGCCAGTCAATAGCGGCATTCAAGCGCGGTATTTTGATGTGATTAGCTTCGGGTGAGGCTTCAATGGTCAGTTCGTGTACCCGTTCCTGCAATATCTGCCAGTGATACCGAACGTAGTACGCGTCGACAGGCCGCCAATAAATAAATCTATGTTTGTCAACTACCCAAACGTTTACCCTTAACTCTATACTATATAAGGGAGTGTCCTCAACGAGCCCAGCAAAACGGGTTGGCCAGCCTGCTGAGTAAGGTATGTGCGCTCCGTTTTCATCTTGAATGCGTTCAAGCAGGTCATTCGCTTCTTCATCGCTTAAGTCACTCTTTTCGATGTGTTTCCACCAAGCATCCGTAATGAACTCATCAACCTCTTTAGCTGTAATGCCTTTTAAGTCAAGTTTTAAAAATTCACTCAATGCGTAGTTGGATGCCCTGATGAAACCCTCTTCCTCTCGGTCCTCGTCAGGCAGTTGATATAAGTAATCCATAGCTCGATAGTATGCTAGTCGCAGATAAGATTGGCTTGTCTTAGGGGCGGCGTCTGAATGTGGCCTACCGGGTCAACAGGATTCAGTGCCCCAAATACTGCGCCTTTGCCAGCGGCCCCGGTAGGTCAGTTTTCACACATACAGCCCCTGTTTCGTTTTAACTCAACTAGGCACACGTACAGAAAACCCGGCACTGAGCGCGGAGGATGATACAATGAATTTCATAGTAAGTTATGTTTTCTAAGGATAGCCTTACTAAAAAACTAACGGAATAAAAAACTGACGTTCTTGACAATAGGCGGAAACACCCCTATTATCTTTGGCATATCACACGAGTAGTCCCACACCGGGTGTCGCGTTTTCCTGATAGAGGGAAAAGCGAAGCCCCTGCGTTGTGGCGACGCAAGGGCTTCAAGAAGTGGGTGGCTGTACACCCTTTCTTCTGACTCAATGAAAAAGGACCGTGTGCTAAAACTACTGAAAGCGGCTGCTGTGGCTGTCTTTTTAGGGTTAATGGGTGGCTTAGGAAAAGGCGTTGGCCTTCTCCTTGTCACTCATCTTCTCCGGTAACTCCGGTAGTTTGACTGAGGCAGTCTGGCCGTGTGCTGGGCTGCCTCTTTTTTGTGGAGTGTTTCACAAATCTAGGCAATGTTTACGAATCCTGGACAGCATTCGTTCAAATTGATTTGATACTTGCGCGCTATTTGTGGCCTATAACCCTCTGGCATACAGTGCCGCTGTTTCCAATATCTGCTATTTGGTTAAACAAATAGACTTGATAAGTTCTACTCAAGCTGAAAAGAGCCAGGGAAAAGGAAGCCAGTGTTAGTCATTGCTGGGCTCCATACAATCGGTGTAGAGGTACGGTAAGCCTTCGGAATCGGCTCGGCAAGAGCCGAACTGGATAGCCTCGCGCAGCCCAGCAGCCAACGCCTTAGAAGCTGTTTGAGTTAAATCCGGGGTATGGAAGATATAGCGCAGCGCACACGGTATAGTTCCGACCTCTCATCTCGTAATTGGCAGTGGTTGGAGCCGCTGTTGCGGGTGCGTCGGCGGAGCAAGCGGACGCTAACAGAAGGGGGCAATGCAGTGCTGTATGTGCTCGAAAATGGGGGGTTGTGGCGCGACTTACCCGGTGGTTTCCCGCCCTGGGGCACGGTATACTAGTATTTTACCAAGTGGCAGCAGGAAGGCATCCTGGACGAGCTTAACACGTACTTGACTGTAGATTGCCAGGAAAACACCCCCAGAAAGCGCAGCCTAGCTGTGTCATAATTGACACACAAAGCGTCAAAAATGCGGCGACGGCTGCGGGGCCACGGTGGGTTTCAACGCAGGCAAACTGGTCAAGGAGCGCAAGCGCCTGGTAGTGATTGACACGCTGGGCAACGTGCTGGCCATCCGAGTGGTGGCAGCCAATGTGTCGGACGCGGCGGCCATCACGTTCTGGGATGAGGCCGCCGCCCGGCACCCGCTGCTCGGCCAGGGGCCGGTGGTGATGGGCGACAGCTCATTTGCTGGGCTCTTCACCGACCAGGTGCGGCAGCACTACGGCTTGCAGTTCGAGAAGCCGGCGCGTATTGTGCTGGAAAAGAATAACTTTTGCATTCATAAAAAGCGCTGGCTCGTCGAGCGCTCCTTGACTTGGCTCAGCGCCAATCGCCCCTTATCGAAGGAATATGACCGCCTCTTGACACGGGCCAACGCTTGAATAACATGGGCTAACGTTCGCCGCATCCTCAAATTTTGCTAACTCAAACAGCTTCTAATTCGCTATACTAAAAAGACCCGGCCAATTGGCCGGGTCTTTTTGCTATGAGCAAGTGCGTTGTGCCGGCTACTCAATCACCACGCGCTTGGTGACGGTGGCGGCCCCGGCTTGCAGGCGCAGCAGGTACACACCGGTGGCGAGCTCAGCGGTTGGCACCACAAAGAGGGCGCCGCTGGAGGGCAGGGCGACGGACTGCCGGCGCACCACTTGGCCCAGCACGTTGAGCAATTCGGCTTCGACGCGGCTGGCGCTGCCCACCGCGGGCACGGCCACCGTGAAGCTGGCGCGGGCCGGGTTGGGGTACACCGTAACCTGCGTTGCGGTCAGCGCGGGCTGGGTGGCCAGGGCCGTGGCTGGGCGCAGCACAATGGCGAAGCGCCCACCCGCCGCCGTGGGCGTGGCCAGCGTGAAGGTGTAGCGCGTGCCACTCGCCAGGGGAAGCAGGTTCCCGGTGGCAGCATCGCGCAGGAACACGGCCGTGGTGCCGAAATTGGCCAGGTCGGTGGCCTCCAAGGCGAAGCTACCGGCGGCGGGCACGTCCAGCGCCAGCGGTATCGCTACCTCGGCGGTGCCGGCCAGCGGGGCCAGGCCCTGAATGGCGAGCGCCGTGCCCGCGGCGAGCGAAGCCAAGTTCAGGCCGGTGGTGTTGGGCAGCTTCACGGCATCGTACTCGGCATCGACGCCGGCCGTGGCCCCCGCCTGGAGGTAGAGGAAGGTCTCGTCGGTGAGGCTGGCGCCGGCCACGCGCAAGTGCAGTTGCGGACGCGAGTCGGCAGTTTGGCGGCCAAAGGCGTTCTGGGCGCCAAAGGTGGTGACGCGGTTGGCGTTGGTCAGGTTCACGGCGCCGGGCGTGCCGGCCGCGGCTACCTGCACGAAGTAGCCCGAGCCCGCCTCAATCAGCGGCGACGCGCCCCCAATGCCGTTGAGGTACGCGCGGTAGGCGCCGGCGTACTGCCCGGTGCTTTGGTACACGTACATGGCGGCGCTGACCCCGGGGCGCTGGGAGGCGGCCACGGTGCTCCAGTCCAGCGGCGAGGGGTAGGGGTTGCCCAACAGCTGCCAGCCCGCCGCATCGGTGGCGTTGGTCCGCGTGAGGGGGCCCGAGCTTTGGTCGCCCGTGTTGAAGGTGCCCGTGAAGCGTACCGGCCGGGCGGTGGCCGGGGCATTCACGGTGTAGCCGCGGGTGGGCTGCATGGGGTCGCTCAGGCTGGCGGGCGAAAACCAGCCCTTGTCGAAGTCGCTGTAGGTGGAGGCTACCGTGGCAATGCGGCTCTCATCGTACCCGAATATCGTGGGGAAGGGCGCCACCGCACTGGGCGTAGCGCTGGCATTGTACGCCGGATTCACCACGGGCACAAAGCCGCCCGTGCGCAGGCTGTCGAAGGCCACCGCCCGGACGGGCGAGCTAAAGTGGCGGTAAGCAGGCCCGGCGGTTACGCCGCCCGTCAGGGCGCGCTGCATGGCGCCGCCGGTTCCGTTTACCACGCCGCCCGTGTTATCGACCAGTGCGGTGCCCGTGGCCGACGAGCGGAGCAGCAGGCGGCGGGTGCCGAGGGTCAGGTTGCCGCTTTGCAGGCGCAGCACCTGGGCCACGTTTACGCCGTTGGTGAGGCTGAGGCCCGCGCTGTTGTTGACGGTGAGGTTGCGCACGCTGCTGGGCAGCAGCGCCCCCGTTACCTGGGCCGCGGCGGCGGCATACACGTAGTTGGCGCCCGTGCTGAGCGACAGCGGCGCAGCGGGGAACAAGAAGCCGCCCGAACCGGTGTTGGTGATGCCAGCGGTGTTGGTTTCGATGAGCGTGGCCCCGGCTTCCAATACAAAGCGGCCCGCGCCTTGGATGTAATAGTCGGTCGCATCGGTTTGCACCGAGCCGCCACTTTGCACGGTCATGACACCGCCTACAATCAGGTTGTCGTTGAGGGTGGCCGCGCCGGTGCCGGTCACCGTCACGTTGAAGTACGCCCCGCCCACTACCTGCGGCGTGCTGACGATGAGGTCGGTCAGCGTCCGGACGCAGAGGGTGAAGCTGCCGGTGCCCTGCGCGCCGTTGTAGGCGAAGTAGCGCACGTAGTACGTGTTGCCCGCCACGAAGCCGGTGAGCGCGACGGTTTCGCTGCCGTTGGGGCCGGCCACGTCCGCGCAGCCCAGGCTGCTCAGGGTGCCGCAGCTGCCGCTGAATACTTCCAGCACGCCGTCGAAGGCGCTGGTGGCCGTGACGCCGTAGGTGGGGCCGTTGGCCACGAAGCTGTACCACACGTCGTTGGCCGAAGAGCTGGTGGCCCCGCTGCACGCGCTGGCCGGCTGCGACTCGGTGGCCCCGAGCACGCTGCCCGCCGTGGTGACGCAGGTGGTGCCCGCCGGGAGCGCCACGGCGCCCGCGCACTCGTCGTTGAGGGGCCGCGTGGTAAAGGTCAGCGTTTCGGTGCCGGTGAGGCCTGCGCTGGTGCAATTGCTCGTGATGGTGACGGTGTAGGTGGTGCCCGCGGCCAGGCCCGTCAGGTTGAGGGGCGAGGCCGTGATGGTCTGGGTGGTGGTGGCCGGGGAGGTCGTCACGGTGTAGTCGGCTGGGTTGGACGTGCTGGCCGTGAACGACACGCTAGCCGCCGAAGTCGTGGTGCTCACGAGCTGCAGGTTGGTGGCCGGATTGCACACCGGCGGCGACAGCGTGCTGAAGGCAACGGCCGTCGCGGTTGATAGGCTGCCCGCGCCGCAGTCGCCCTGGACGAACACCGTGTAGGTCAGGCCGGGCGTCAGGCCCGTGAGGCTGGCCGTGGTGCCGGTCACGGTCTGGGTCGTGGTGGCCGGCTCGGTGCGAATGGTGTAGCTGGCGGCCCCGCTGGCTCCAAAGCTGAGGTTGGCCGAGGTGCGGGTGATGTTGCTAACCGCCGGACTGGTCGGCGCGGCGCAGGCCGTGCCGGTGGTGATGGCGAAGTTCTCGTTCGAAATGTCGAAGAAGTAGTTGTCGGCCGCTTCCACCATGATGCGGGCCGTGGTGGTGGCCACGTTGGGCAGCGTCACGTTCTCTGAGCCGTCGTTGGCGGTGCCGCTCAGCAACAGGGTGGGGTAGGTGAGGCCGCCGTCGGTGCTGAGGCGAATGTTAACGGTCGCGCAATTCACGTCGTTGGCGGTGGTGCCGGCCTCGTTCCAGGTAATGGCCTGGCTGCTGCCGCCCGCCCAGCTGATGCCCGCCGCGTCGGGGGCCGTCACGAGGAACGGGCCGGCGGCGGCGGTGCTGCTTAGCGTGACTATGTCGCTGCTGTTTACGCCGCCGATGATGCCCTGGCTGCCGTTGTTCTGGTCGCGCACCGTCACCCGAAACCGGAGCGGGCGCGTTACCGTGGGCAGGCGCTCGCCCAGCACGGTCGTGTTGTTCACGAGGCTGGCCAGGCGCGGGAAATAGCGGGTACCATCCGTGGTGGGGTTAAACGAGCGAAAAATGGGAACGGAAGCGTTAGTGACCTGGGCCGCCGTGGGCGAACCAGCGGCTCCCAGGTCGTATTCCTCCCAGCAGTAGCTCAAGGCGTCGTCGTCGGGGTCGAAAGCGCTGGCCGTAAGCTTGAAGGGCGTGCCGACGGGCAGCACTTTGTTGCTGGCGGGCAGCGTGATGCGCGGCGGCGCGTTGCCCGAGGCCGTGGTTACGGCGCAGCTCGTGGTGGCGATGTAGGCCTGAATCTGCTCGTAGCTGGCGATGTGGAAGTAGGGGTCGGAGTTGCGTTGCAGGTTGTTGGCCGTGCCGCAAATGCCCGCGTAGGCCATGATGGTCGTGCCCGAACCCGGCTCGTAGGCATTGGCCGCGCTGCGGGTGGTGCCGGCGCAGCTGCCGGTGTTCCCGTTGAAGGTGTGGCTGCCGCCAAATTGGTGCCCTATCTCGTGGGCCACGTAGTCGATGTCGAAGGCGTCGCCCACCGGCGACGACGTGCCGGTGGTGCCCCGGGCTTTCTGACCGTTGCGGCACACCACGCCCAGGCCCGCCACCCCGCCGCTGGCCGTGCTAAACACGTGCCCAACGTCGTAGTTGGCCGACCCGATGAGGGCGTCGATGTTGGCTTGGTTTTCGGCCAGCAGGGCGTTGTTGGCGTTGCCGTTGGTGTAGGGGTCGGTGGCTGCGTCGGCATACACCAGCGCGGCGTTGTTGGCCACCAGCACCAAGCGCACGGCCAGTTCCTTCTCGTACACGCCCACCACGCGGTTTACCGACGTGACGATGCCGGCGAATGCGCCGCTCACGGTGCCGCCCTGGAAGGCCGTGTATTCGCCGGTAGCGGCCACGGCCAGGCGGTAGGTGCGCAGCACCGGGCCGCTGGTGCGCTGGGCCGTTTTGCCGGCGCCCGTGCCGAGCGGCAGGGCGCCCGAGTCCTTGGTTCCGCACTCAACCTGGCGGCCCGGCATGTCGCGCCGCCAGAAGCTCAGGTAGTGCGAAGTGTTGGTTTTGGTGGTGGGGTCGATGAAAAAGTCACCGGTCTTGGCCGATAGCACCTGGGCGTGAAAGCCGCGCGGCGTCAGGTCGAGCCGCACCGTGGCCCCCGCATCGTCGAGGCCGACCCCCACATACGTTTTGATGGTGGGAAACTGCGCCGCCAGGGCTGGCGCCATGATGGGCGCTTCCCGCACCGCAAAGCGGGCGTTGGTGCCGTCGGGCCGGGGCAAAACGAGCACCAGCGGTTTGGCACCGCGCAGGCTTTCGAGGGGCGCCGTGGCCAGGGCCGTCCGCAGGCCCGGTTCGTTGAGGGTGAGGGCGCGGGAAGCCGTGAGGGCCGCCGCCAACGGCGACGCCGACGCCGCCCGACGCGCCGCGACATCGTCGCGGAAAAAGCCCGCCGAAGCCGGCCCCTGCTGAGCCTGAGCCGCGATGGCCAGCAGCACGCCCAGTACCCCTAGCAGGAGGCGAGGCCGAAGAAGAATGGACGCCACTTCCCGTAGGTAGTCGGCGAATAAGCGCACGTAATGATTTATCATGAGGGAAAGGAAACGGCCGGTGAACAGGAGTGAATGCTACCAAATATACAGGTAGTTGTTACTATAGACTGGACCATTAGCCTTATTCTAATGCCAATGGGTAGAACAGCCCAGTCAGAACAGCCACCGTGACGCCTTAATCTACTGTCCCTGAATCAAAAGAGACGAGTCCGCAGCTGCCCGTTGCGTGCAACAAATTCACGCCTGCTTTCAAGGCCGAAGGCATCCAGCTGCTGACTGCCGGAGCGCGGCAACCCCACGCCGCCGTGGCCGGGCAATGCCCAGGCCGTCGCCCAGCACTTTGCACTGCTCGGCCACGATGTAGGTCTTGCCGTTCGAGCCGCGCACGATTGGGGGTAGTTAACGAAGCCGTCTTCCACGCTCTGGCGGGCTTTGGCGGCCACTTCGTTGTGCCAGCCGTAGTTCTTCACGGCCATCGGTTTGCGCCGGTATCAAGCCAAGAGCTTCAGCGCGGGGCCACCCGGGCCACCACGGCAAAGAGCGGGTCGGAGCGGCCGGGCGGACGGGGGCTGCGGTCGAGTAGCTCGATGCCGTGCCAGCCGCCGGCTGCTTGCAGGTACTGCTGCACCAAGGCCAGGTGGCCGCGGTCGTCGAGGTGGTGCCAGGCGGCAATGGCTTTGCTGGGGAAGCAGCGGTTGGAGAACGTGATGACGAGCGGAGCGTCGGGCCGCAGCACGCGGGCCAGCTCGCGCAGCACCGCCACGGGTTGGGTGAGGTAGTCAATGGACACGCAGATGGCAGCCCCGTCGAACTCCTGGTCCTGAAAAGGCAGGGCGGGCTGCTGGTTGAGGTCCTGCACCACGTAGGATGCGAGGCGGGGGTTGGCTTTGAGCTCGGCTTCGTTCATGCCCAGGCCTACCACGCGGCGGTAGGGCACCTCGGCGGGTAAGTGGCTCACCCAGCTGCTCATCAGGTCGAGCAGGTCGGTGTTGGGCGGGAAATACTCCCGGTAGAGCTGCGTGACGGCCGCAATGGCTTGGTCGTCGATGTGCGTCACGAAGCGCGGGTGGTGGTAGAACTCGGCGTCGGTGCTTTCGTCTTGGCGGCGAAAAAGGTGCGGCGGGAAAGGCTGGTTGGCGTCCATGATAAGGTCCTGCGAAAGGTGGAGCACTAACAATCGGCACGCTCGCCAATTGGTTTGCTCAGTATTCACAGGATTACCAAAGTCGTTGCAGGCTTCGCTATTTTAGCTGGTCATCCCGAGCTTGCGAAGGACCTTGTCACGCTTGTGTGAATTCAGCTTACTGCCACCAGTTCAGGCGTGGTAAGGTCCTTCGCAAGCTCAGGATGACAGTATGCTTAAAGTGCTGAACGGCTGGCTAAGTGCCTTACCTCTTCAGCCTATGCTTTATTTGCCCGTGATGCGGGCCGTCCGGTAACGAACTTGATTTTGCAGACATGAGGGAGCAAGGAGTGCGTCCGGTAATTCGGGTGGTTCGATGGGTGACGGTGGCTTTCCTGCTGCTAAGCGGCGCCACCGCCGGGCACGCACAAGCCGTGCTGCGCAAGGACTTGAAGCGGGACTTTGGCGCCGTCGGCGACGGCAAAACCAACGACCAGGCCGCCTTCGAGCGCGCCGCTGCTTTCTTCAATCAGCGGGCGGCCGCGGCCACTGGGCCCAATGGGCCCGCGGAGCTGCGCATTCCAAAAGGCGTGTACATCGTGGGGCGGCAAAACGCCAACGGCAAGGGCGAAAACGTGCTGGCCCTGACCAGCTGCCGCAACCTGGCCATCGTGGGAGAGGACAGCGCCACCACCGAAATTCGCTTTGCCGACGGCATGCGCTACGGCGCCTTCGACCCCACCACCAACCAGCCTTTCGAATCGGCTTCGGCCTATTTTGTCGATTGGAATTATGGGGCCTTCAGCAACACGGTCATCGTGCTTCAAAAGTGTGACCAAGTGCGGGTTGCCAACCTGGCTCTGAACGGCAACAGCGCGCGGCTGGCGCTGGGTGGACACTGGGGCGACACCGGTATTCAACTGGCCAACGACGGCATTTTCGTGCAGGACTCGCGCCGCGTCACCATGCGCAACCTGGCCATACACCACTTCGGGCGCGACGCCATTCAGGTGCTCAACCGCTTGGCTAAAAGCGTGGACGACCCCGACCGGGAGGACATCGTGCTGGAAAATTCTACCTGCGACTACAACGGCCGGCAGGGCCTCTCGCTGACGGGAGTGAACGGCTTCCGAGCCGTCAACTGCAGTTTCAGCCACACGGGGCGCGTGAAAAACCTGGGCAGCGGGCATGTGCTTTTTTCCAACCCCGCGGCCGGCGTCGATGTTGAGCCGGAAGGCGGCTACGGGACCAACATTGAGTTCATCAGATGCCGCTTAATTGACAACGGCGGCCAAGCGTTGGTGTCGGACCGGCCCGGCGGCCGCGCCCCGGCCATCACCAAAAACGTCCGGCTGACGGCCTGCACGCTCTGGGGCACCACCAACTGGGCGGCCTGGGTGACGCAGCCCGGGTTTCTGTTTCAAGACTGCTCGTTCCACGGCGCCTTTGTGCACGGCTGCGACGCGGCCACGGCTGCCGAAGCCACCCAGTTTCGGGGCTGCACCTTCGAAGACACGCCCTACGCCGGCCGGCCCGCCATGGGGCCTTTCCTGCTGTTCTCACACCAGCACGCGCGCCAGATGAGCTTCACCAACTGCCGCTTCGTGGGCACGCACGATTACTTCATGCACGCTACGCCATGGCGGGGCGACTCGACGGGCTTCGTATTTCGCGGCTGTGAGTTTGTGGCGAACCAGGCCCGCCCGCCGCAGGGGGCCCAAGACTACCTGAGCGGGGCCGTTTTCACGGGCCGGAGCGTGTTTCGCGACGGGCCGCGCCGCACCGCGCCGGTCCGCACGGAGTTCCACCTGGGCAGCGACACCGTGGCGGCCCGCACCACCTTGCTGGCTCCCGGGCGGCTGGAATTCTTGTCGCGCAATTCCTACTACCTCGTGCAAGGCAAGTTCGACGTGGGCCGGCAACCCGCTCGTTCGCAAGACTCGGCGCGGGTGGTGGTGGGCGCCGCCAACGTGCTGGCCCTGCACGCAAAAGCGCCCGGCGCAACCGAGCTATACATTGGTCCTTCCTCCCGCGTCATCATCAAAAAAGACGGTGCCTTGGAATTGCAGCGCTACACCAAAATAGTGGTAGCAGGCCGCCTGGAGGTCGAGAAAGGAGCCTATTTCTATTCCGACCCGGAGGCCACCGTCAGCACCGTGGGCCGCGGCAAGCTGCTGGTGGCGCCCGGCGCGTTGCGAACCAAGCATCCCACGCTGGCGGTGGAGTAGTACAGGTTTATGACTTGCCCAATAGTAGCAAAAAGGCCGTCATGCTGAGCGGAGTCGAAGCATCTCTACTGCTGTACTAAACCTGATTAGTGGCGCAGTAGAGATGCTTCGACTCCGCTCAGCATGACGGTGAACTGGTTCTTGGGCTATGTTCTTGGCTTGACTGACAACGGTTGGATTCAAGGCTTTTTCGTGGCCGGGAAACGGCGGGCTTGCTCGGTCACATAGAAGGCGGCTTCCTGGCGGTAGGCCTCGTGGTTCCATTTGGGCACCACGGCGGCGGCCTGGCGGGCGGCTTGCTCTATTACATCGGCCTGCACGGGGAGAAGCACCGTGGCGGTGTCGGTCAGCAGGCCCAGATAAGCCCTTTGTAATAGTGTTTCCAACCGCAGTATTTCGGCTTGGCCCGCCCAAGGCAATTTCTCGACCGGCGTGCGCAGGCGCGGAAACGAACGGCCCTGGTAAGTTGCCTGGGGAGCATCAGGCTGCCGCGTGCTGCTCGGCGGACTCGGCGGAGCTTGGGCGTGCAACTCTGAAGCTCCGATACAGAGCATGCAGGCAAGCAAGGCGGACTTTAAGTAGAGAGCAGCCATGCGGTCGTTTCAATCAAAATACCTGAGCAGAAGCTCTGACTACGGCAGAGGCTGGCGCGACACATACACCACCGCTGGCCAGCTTACAGTTGGGTCGATGGCTTTGCCCTTGTCGTCAAAGCGCAGACCGGAAGCACCCACGTACAAGCGGCGCTGGGCGTCAAGATGCAGGCCATTGAGGTAGTGCCGGCTCGGCAGGCGCACCGGTGTTTCGGTGCCGCCAGCGGAGCGCAACAAGTCGGAAGCAAGCACCAGCTTTGACGAGGAATTGGGCATGGCTTGAAAATTTTCCTGCGTGCGGTAGGCGACGCTGCCGGCGGTTAGTTGGCCAATCGGTTGACTGAACGCACGGGCCTTATAGTACCCGTTGGGCAGCAGCGTGAAGCGTGCCCAGGTCTGGCCAAAATTCGTTGAGTAGAACTCCGCGTTGATGGCTGTCTTCCGCCCCTGGCTATCAGTACCGGAGAAATTGAGTGAAAAAATGGTGTCGTTGCGCATCACGAAGCCGAACATGGCGCCGGCGGAATTCTGCGTCTCCTGCCAGGTTTTGCCCCGGTCAGAAGAGACGTACACTTGCGCCTTAGTTGATACCACGAGGGTCTTATCGATATCGCCAATTATCGAATAAGCTTCGTCACCTGAAAACTTGGTGGGAATTTCCAGCTTTATCCAGTCCGGGTCTTCGGCTTCGCGGGGGGCCAGTTTGGGGTCGTCTTTTTGGCAGGCCGCGGCGAGCAGGCCAATGAATAGAAGTGGTAGAAAGCGTTTCATTGGCAGAGCGAACTGGGAGAAGTGAAAGGATTTTGGGCAAGGTAAACACGGTGAGGCAACGTTGATTGTCTGAGCAATAACCCAAGGCGTCGTCAGCAGAAATTAGCTTCTGAGGAATTCCCTCAAATACGGCGCCGTGCGGCTTGCCTTCACCTTGGCCACGTCCCGCGGCGGGCCGGCGGCTACCACGCGCCCGCCTTCCTCGCCCGCGCCGGGGCCGATGTCGATGACCCAATCAGAACCCGCCACCACGCGCATGTCGTGCTCTACCACGATACCGTGTTGCCGGCTTCCACCAAGCCTTCGAGCTGCACCATGAGTTTTTCCACGTCGGAGGGGTGCAGGCCGGTGGTGGGCTCGTCGAGGATGTAGAGCGAGGTGCCGCGGCCGATGCGCTGCAGCTCGGTGGCGAGCTTGATGCGCTGGGCCTCGCCGCCGCTGAGCTCGGTGGCCGGCTGGCCGAGGCGCAGGTAGCCCAGGCCCACTTCGCGCAGCACGGTGAGGGCGCGGTGTACGGGCGGCTCGTCGGCGAAGAACTCCCAGGCGTCGTCCACGGTCAGGCCCAGCACTTCGGCGATGTTCTTGCCGCGGTACTGAATTTCGAGGGTTTTGGCGTTGTAGCGGGCGCCGTGGCACACGGGGCAGGGCGCGTACACGCTGGGCAGGAACAGCAATTCCACCATCACGAAGCCTTCGCCCTGGCAATTTTCGCAGCGGCCCTTGGCCACGTTGAAGGAGAAGCGGCCGGCGTCGTAGCGGCGCTTGCGGGCGTCGGGGGTGGCGGCAAACAGCTTGCGCACGTGGTCGAACAGGCCGGTGTACGTGGCCATGTTGGAGCGCGGCGTGCGGCCAATGGGCTTCTGGTCGACGCGCACCAGGCGCTTGACGTGCTCCAGGCCGGCGGTAATCTGACCTTCGGTCAATGAAGAATGAGGAGTTAGGAATGAAGAATAGTCGTCTGCATCGTCGTTTTCAGCGCCGGATTCCTCGTTCTTCATTCCTAATTCGAGCGCGACTAGCTCAACCAAAACCTGACTTACCAGGCTGGACTTGCCGGAGCCGGATACGCCGGTGATGGTAGTGAACACGCCCAGCGGAAACTCCACGTCGAGCTGGTTGAGGTTGTTGCGCGTGATGCCGGCCAGCTTCAGCCAGCCAGTGGGCGTGCGGGGCGGCCGGGCAGGCAGCGCGGGCGCGTCGAAGAGGAACTGGCGTGTCTGCGATTCGGCTACGGCTTTCAGGCCTTCGGGTGGGCCGCTGTAGAGGATGTGGCCGCCTTTTTCGCCGGCGGCCGGGCCTACGTCCACCAGCCAGTCGGCTT
>NZ_DASVSI010000178.1:0-14656 GCF_036388155.1 Hymenobacter sp.
CACGTCGCCTTTCAGCATGCGCTCGTAGGCGTCGTTGATGTCTTTGATGTCAATCAGTTCGATGTCGGACATGATGTTGTGCTCGGCGCAGAAGTCCAGCATTTCCTGGGTTTCGGCAATGCCGCCGATGAGCGAACCGGCGATGCGGCGGCGCTTGCCGATGAGTTGGAACGCGTGCACTTGCGGCGCTTCGGGCGGCACGCCCAGCAGAATCATGGTGCCGTCGCGGCGCAGCAGGCTGAGGTAGGAGGCCAGGTCGAGCGGGGCCGACACGGTATTGATGATGAAGTCGAAATAATTGCTCACCGACTTCAGCTGCTCCTTGTCCTTGGTCACCACGAACTTGTGGGCGCCCAGCTCTTTGGCATCGGCTTCTTTGTTTGGCGAGGTGCTGAGCACGGTCACTTCGGCGCCCATGGCGGCAGCGAGTTTCACGGCCATGTGGCCCAGGCCGCCGAGGCCCATCACGCCTACGCGGTGGCCTTCGCCCACTTTCCACTGGCGCAGGGGCGAGTAGGTGGTGATGCCGGCGCAGAGCAGCGGGGCCACGCGGGCCAAATCGAGCTTGTCCGACACTTTGAGGGTGTACTTTTCGTCCACCACAATCTGGTTGGAGTAGCCGCCGTAGGTGGGGCGGCCGGTTTCCTTTTCGGTGCCGCCGTAGGTGCCCACCATGCCGGTGGTTTCGCAGTACTGCTCCAGGCCCTCCTGGCAGCTGGGGCAGGTGCGGCAGGAGTCGACCATGCAGCCCACGCCGGCCAGGTCGCCCACTTTGAAGTTCTTCACGTGCTCGCCCACTTGCGTCACGCGGCCCACAATTTCGTGGCCGGGCACCATGGGGAAGACGGACCCGCCCCACTCGTCTCGCACCTGGTGCAAGTCCGAGTGGCACACGCCACAGAACTGAATGTCAATGAGTACGTCGTGCGCACCGACGTCGCGGCGCTCAAAGTTGAACGGCTCGAGGGGGACGCTAACGGCCGGGGCCGCGTAAGCTTTAGTTGGAAGCATGGGGTGAAAACAGGTTTAAGGTGTTGGCCCGGAGGCAAGGACCTAAACTCGAATGGCGGGCGAAGGTTCGGGAAGCTGAGCCGGAAAGTGGGGCGGTTTGCGGCTCAACGCGCCGCCTGCCGCTACCCTTTCAGGCCGGTCGGGCTCACGCCAAACTTCTTCTTAAACGCCGCGCTAAAGTGCTGCACCGACGAGTAGCCCAGCTCGAAAGCCAACTCGCTGGCCGTTTTTTGGCGGTCCTGCAGCTGCGCTTTCGCGTCGGCCAGCCGGTAGTCGCTGAGGTAGCCAAAAACCGTTTGGCCAAACATTTCCTTGAAGCCTTTTTTAAGCTTGAACTCGTTGAGGCCCGCCAACCGGGCCAACTCCGGCAGGCTGGGCGGCAGGGCCAGGTGCTGGATGAGGTAGTCGCGGGCAAAAAGCAGCCGCTCTTGGTCGTATTCGGTACGGGCGTGGCGGCGCGGCGCTTGGTCTTGCTCAAACGCCTCGGCCTGCAAGACTACTATTTCCAATGCTTTGGCATACAAAAACAGCTTTTTCAGCGGGCCGGTGAAGCGGCAGCTCAGCACCTCCCGGATGGCCGTGTGCAGGGCCAGGTTGAGGTGCAGGCTGTGCGGGCTCAGCACCTGCGGCTGGCCCTGCTGCACGGCGGCGCAGAAGCGGCGCAGGGGCTCGTTGGCGTGCTGGGCCAGGGCCAGGAAAGAGGGCTTGGTGAACTGCACGATGAAGGTTTCCGAGTCCAGCTCCTCGTGGCGCATGGTGCCCTCGAAGCCGTTGGCGTAGGACAGGTTGTGCTGGTAGCTGCCGTAGCTGGCCACCGTGCCGGCCCGCCGGTTTTCGATGACGACCCGGCCGCGCAAATTGAAATGCAGGTGCACCACGTCGAGGTCGGCGCGCCACTCCGCGGTGAAGGGCTCGCGGTAGCGCCAGCGGGCGTGGGCCAGCCGAATGCCGTCGAAGTACCAGTGCGTGAGCTGGCCTTTGCCCACGGGCAGGTCCAGTTCGCGGGTGCGCTCCACGAGGTCGGCAGACTGGAAGTCGCTCGCCACGTAGACGTTGCCGTGGAGCAGGCGCTGGTCGCTTTGGTTGCGCACTTCGAGGGGCATGGCAAGCGTGGTTTGTGGCAAGTTATTTCGGCCGGCGCAACAACGGCTTCGCCCGTGAGTGAGGCGAAACAGCGCCGGTGCTCTGGCAAGCGGCTGCGTTACCGGCGGCCGCACCCGCCACCAGGGGCCGCGGCTGGCGAAGCAAAGGTCTAACCCTGAGAAAACGGCGCACTTACAAAAAAGAATATTCCACTTATGCCTGCCGGATTATTTGCCGCCTTCCCGGGAAACGCTCCCGCTGCTGTACATCTGGCTCCGGCAGGTGTAAGCGGATGGGTCAGAGGCGCTCGGACTTTTGCAGCAGCCTTGCCACTCCGACCTTTTAAGCCGCTCCATCATGCCCGAAGTAGAGGTTTTCCGAACCAACGTACCCAACCGCCGCACGGCCGCCGACCTGCTGCGCTGCCTGCGGGCGCGCTTTCCGGCCTGGCGCATCACCTTCGACCTGAGCGACTGCGACCGGGTGCTGCGCGTGGAAACGCCCCACGGCCCGCCCGATTCGCCGGCCGTGGCGGCCCTGCTCCACACCCGCGGCTACGCCTGCGCTCCCCTCCCCGACTGATTCCACCGTTCATGTTTTCCTTCAAACACCTCCGCCAGCTCATGCAAATCCAAGGCAGCGGCACCCTCGCGGTGCGCACCCAGTCCGTAAGCTCGTTCACCCGGCTGCACCTGAGCGTGCACGGCACCGTGGAGCTGCGCCAAAGCCACGAAGAAAAGGTGGTCATCGAAGCCGACGACAACCTGCTCGAATACGTGGGCGTGACCAACGCCGGCCGCACCCTTTTCGTGACCACCGAAGACAAGCTGCGGCGCCCGGCTTATTCGCAGCTACACGTCACGGTGTACCTGCGCCAGCTGCAGCGCTTAGATATTGCCAGCGAAGGCCACGTGACCTGCGCCGAGCCGCTAGTGGCCGTGGAGCCGCTGGAAATCAAAGTTCAATCGGTGGGCAACACGCAACTGGTGGTGCAGGCCAACCAGCTCACGCTGCACTGCGCCTGCCAGGGCCACGTAACGGTGGCGGGCACGGCCGAACAAGTAAAAATTAATAACCTCTCGGAAGGCGACCTGGACTGCGGCGCCCTGGCCGCCCAGCACCTTAAGCTGCGCAACCTGGGCGCGGGCAACGTGCAGCTGCGCGCCGAGCAAACCGTCAACATTCAGCACCTCGGCGCGGGAAGTGTGCACTACGCCGGCCCCGCCCGCCTGCTCGACGTGCGGCACTACGGAGCCGGCGAAATCCGGCACGTCGACTGAATTCAATTTTCGACAAATCTCAGTGCGAAAACAAAAGAACGGTCATGCTGAGCGCAGCCGAAGCATCTCGCCCGCGAAGAGTAGATGATTACCACTGCGGGCGAGATGCTTCGGCTGCGCTCAGCATGACGGCGTTTGGGCCGAGTAGTTTTTCAGGGTAAGCTATTTCTGGATAGGCTATGAGGCTACGTTTGTGGCAGCCGGTGCTGGCAGCGCCTCAGAGGCTAGGGCGGCAGCCACTAGTTCTTTCATCCGCCGCAACGACTCCCGGGCGAACTTGCGCTGCAGACTTCGTCCGAACAGCTTGAACCCGACCCGGTAAAACGGGTTGCGGATGCGGCCGGACTGCGACACGGCGTGAATCTTAAAATGCACTTCGCCGGAGGCCAAATTTTTGTGCACCGTGAAATCAATCTGCCCGCGTTCGAAGTGGCCTTCCAAGGTACGGTAGCCGTAGCCCCACACCCGCTCGGGCCCCTTGGGAGTGTCGCGGGCTTCCTCGTCGGTCACGCCGCTCACCCGCACGCCGAAGTAGAACTTGAAGAACAGAAACTGCGCCCGCAGCACCATGATGCGGTCTTCTAGGGGGCCGTCGGGCTGAAAAATGCCCGTAATCAGGTCGGGGGGTGGAAAGGCGTAGCGGCGCAGCACGTCCTGGGCCGCGGCGAAAGAACCCGCGGCTTCGGGCGGGCCGGGTGCTTCGGCAGGCAGGTCGGTTTCGTAGTCGTCGAGGCGCCAGCCGGTCTCGGTGGTGTACTCGCTCTGGCGGCTGAAGTCGTAGTTGACGTTGGCGTTGGTGTAGGCTTCGAGGCGGGCGCGGTGCTGTTCCCACAGGGCAGGCTTAGGAGTGGCGCTCGTGCTCATTGGGGCTGGATGTTTCGGTGTGCGTCAGGGTTTCCACCACTACGTCGGTCAGGGCCTGGCCGCCGCTGGCCGCTGCCACGCGTCGGCAGAATTCTTTCCAGGTCGCTTCCTGCACGCGCTTGCCGACGCCGGTAGTGTTGTAGGCAAAGGCCACGAGGCCGTCGCGGGAGCGGGCCCGGGAGCGGATTTCGAACCGCAGCACGTCGGGCCTTTCGTCCAGGTAATGGGTCTCGAAGCGGATGCGGCCGGCCTCGGGATGGCCTTCCAGCGTGATGAACTCAAAATGGGTGCTGCCCACTTCGGTCACGCGCACGCAGCCGTTCCAAGGGCCCAGAATGGTGATTTCAAATTCTTCGCCCACCCGCAAGCCGTGTTCGGCGCCGTCTTTCTTGGTGAAATCGGCCAGCAGCTCGGGGGCAAAATCGGCTACGTTGGCCTGCACCTCGGCCATGAGCTGCGCAGGCGAATGGCGCGGTCGGGCCACGTCGATGTAATACCGCCGCTCCAGCCAGGGGCCCGAGCCAGTGGCGGCCGGCTGTTCGGAGTGTTGGGGGTCGGCCACGGAATGTTGAGTTAAAAGATGAGAGCTAAATACTTTTGACGCGTATACGCCCTTTGTCTGCGAAGGGTGATGCCCTGCCCCACGCGCCTGCTTTCCATCGTGACCTCCTACCCTTTCCTAAGTACCTAATGGCCTATTACCGCCCGCCCGGCCCGCCGCCCGACCCTGTTCTCGTCCAAAGCCTCACCCAGCAACAGCACGAAATGCGCCTGCGCGTGCGCGCCGAACCGCTGGCGCAGGAGCCTCAATTCATTGGGGGCTGCGACTCGTCCTTTCCCACCCCCGACACCATTCTATCGGTGTTTGTGGTGTTGAAATTTCCGTCGTTGGAGTTGGTAGAGAAGGTATACAACTACGGCCCCGTCGACATGCCCTACGTGCCCGGCTTCCTCTCCTTTCGCGAGGCACCGAACGTCATTCACACCTTCGCCAAGCTCCAAACCAAGCCTGACGTGATTATGGTGGACGGCCACGGCATTGCGCACCCGCGCCGCATGGGCATCGCCGCGCACCTGGGCGTGCTGCTCGACATGCCCACGTTTGGCGTGGCCAAGCAAAAACTGACCGGCACCTTCCAGGAGCCGGGCCTGGAACGCGGCAACATTTCGCCCCTCATCGACACCAAAAGCGGCGACTTGATTGGCGAAGTCATTCGCAGCAAAGACAAGGTCCTGCCGCTGTTCGTGAGTCCCGGCCACCGCTGCGACCAAGCTACCGCCACGCGGCTCA
The DNA here is from genome assembly GCF_036388155.1 of Hymenobacter sp. Classification (NCBI taxonomy): domain Bacteria; kingdom Pseudomonadati; phylum Bacteroidota; class Cytophagia; order Cytophagales; family Hymenobacteraceae; genus Hymenobacter; species Hymenobacter sp. The sequence goes on from NZ_DASVSI010000178.1 coordinate 5,530, forward strand.
CGCTGGCTTGCCTGCGCGGCTATAAGCTGCCCGAACCCACCCGCCTAGCCGACCATTGGGCCGAGCAGTTCAAGAAAGAAGTGCGGTAGTCAATTCAACATGAGCCTGTTGCAACGCACTTAACGACTCTCCTGCGGCTGGCGGAAGCTTTAGCAACTCGGCTACTGTCGCAAACACGGCTTGCTTGCCTAGCGCTTGGCCTAGGATACCAGCATCGAAGGGTAGTTGCTGCGACTTCGAGAGCTTCTGGCCGCTCGCGTTGGTCAGCAACGGATGATGGTAGAATTGAATGCGCGCGGCATTGAAAGCGGCCGTTTCAGATAGCAGCCCGGCCAGCCAGAGCTGCGCGGCGGTACTGGGCTGCAAGTCCAAGCCGCGCACAATTAGGTTGGTGCCCAAGCGCAAGTCGTCCACTACCGAGGCTACTTGGTAAGCAGCTACGCCGTCTTTTTTACGGACTACAAAGTCCGGCATCAGCGCCCCAAGCGGCACGGTGGTATTGCCCTGCCAGGCATCGAAGAAGCTGATTTCCGTGCCGCTCGGCACCTGTACCCGCCACGCGGCGCCGGGCGTTTCGAGTGGCACCGGTGCTTCTGGCCCGCCGGTGCGGGTCCGTTGGCTGGCCTGTACCAGGCCGGGCTGATGGGCAGTGCCTAGTAGGGCCAACCGGCGCAGCACACGGTTGTACTCGGGCAGGTGCAGCAGCTGCGAGTGGTGGCGCAGGAAGTCGTCGGGGCCGGTGGGGCCGTGGTCGTAGTCGATGCCCAGCCACTCGATGACGCGGAAGATGTTGTCCAAATACGCCGGGCGCAGGCGGGCGCGGTCTAGGTCGTCGATGCGCAGGTGCAGCGTGCCGCCGGCCCTACCGGGTACGACCTGGCGCGTGAGCAGCCAGGTGAGCACAAAATTCACGGCGTTGCCGAGGTGCAGGTAGCCGCTGGGCGTGGGCGCGAGGCGCGAAACGACGGGTGGCGGAGTGGCCGCAGGCGAGGACATCGGCAAATTGGAAAGGCCAAGTATAGCTTGCCCACTCGGTATTTCTTTTCCAAGCTTGAAGCGGAGTATATAATTATCAAAACGGCTGTACTTTAGGTGCGGTCCAAGCGGGGCAGTGCCCCCGCCGCCGCTAAGCTGTCTCCTCTCACCTTTTTCTATGCGCCTTCTCTACTTGCCAATTTTACTCATGGGAGGCTGCTGGGGCCAACCCGTGGAGCCCATGGTGCCACTGCCCAACTACCGCCCCGTGCTCATGTCGCGCCAGCAGCTGGAAGCATCGGTGGCCGGGCAGGCGCCCCGGCCCTTGCAGGTGCCCGGCAAAATCTTTGTCAGCAACCGCTACCTGTTCATCAACGAGCAGTACCAAGGCATTCACATCTACGACAACGCCGACCCCGTCAAGCCAACCGAAGTGCGGTTCCTGCGCATTCCGGGCAACGTGGACCTGGCCGTGCGCGGCTCGCTGCTCTACGCCGACAACGGGCCCGACCTGGTGGTCATCGACATCAGCGACCCCGCCCAGGTGCGCGAGGTGGGCCGCACCCGCAACGCCCTGCCCGAGCTGGCCGCGCCCGTCCGCTTCTTTTCCATGCCCGCCGGATTTAACCCCGCCAACCGCCCTGCCAATTCCGTGATTGTGGGCTGGGAGAAAGTTAAGCCATGAACAACTTCTTTCCCCTGCGTTTGGCCAGCCTGCTGGCCCTCGCCGTGTCGCTGAGCAGCGGCGGCTGCTCCGCCGACTCGGCCTCGCCTTCGGCCGTCGACTCAGCCGGCGGCGACGGCCAGGCCGGCTCGATGGCGCGCTTTGCCATCATGGGCAACACGCTCTATGCCGTGGACGACGCCAACCTGCGCACCTTCGACCTGAGCACCCCGCAAACGCCGGTGGCCGGGCCGGTGGTGCCGATAGGCGTGGGCGTGGAAACCATTTTTCCCCAGGCGCCTTACCTGTTCATCGGCAGCCAGCAGGGCATGTACATTTTCAACACGGCCGGCGGCCCGCCCAAGCTGGTGGGCACCTACGTGCACGCCGTGAGCTGCGACCCCGTGGTGGTGGCCGACCGCTACGCCTACGTAACGCTGCGCAACGACGGGCCCTGCACCCGCGGCCTCAACCAGCTCGACGTGGTGGACCTGGCCAACCTGAGCCGGCCCCAACTGGCCAAGTCGTACCCCCTCGCGCAGCCCTACGGCCTGGGCGTAGACAGCTCGTTGGTGTTTGTGTGCGACAAAGGCATTAAGGTGTTCGACGCCCGCAGCGCCCCCACGCTGCAGCTGGTGCAGTCGTTCAACGTGGCCGCCACCGACGTCATCGCGCGCCGGGGCGTGCTGCTCGTTACCGGCACCGACGGGCTCTACCAGTACCGCTACACGGCCGCTACGCCCACGGGCACGGCCAGTTTGCAGCAGCTCAGCCGCATTCCGGTCACGCCGCCCAACCCATGAGCCCACCCCCGCTTCGACGGTTAGCCGGGCTGCTGGCCGGGGCTCTGCTGTTGTTGCAAGCTGGTACGGCGCAGGCTCAAATGGCACCCGACTCGGCTCAGTTGGCCGCGAAGTTGGCCGTGGGCCGGCTGCTGGGCAGCACCTACGAGGTAGAGCTGGAACGTCGCTACGGCCAGCGCTTGAGCTTCTCGCTGCTGCCCCGGGTGGTTGCGGGCCAGGCGCTGGACCATTCTTCTTCCACTGGCACCCCCTTCCCCAACCGCTCCGACGACCGGATGCGGGGTTATGGGCTGGGGTTCAGCGCCCGGTACTACCTGCCCAACACCGGCACCGAAGGCACGGGGCTGGCCGGCCTGTACCTCGGCCTGAAAGCCGAGTACCAGCGCCTACGCTTTACCTATACCCAGGAAGGCTGGGGCGAAGACCTGGCGGCCGACGGCTTGTACTACTACACTTTCCGGGCCCGCAGTTTCGCCGAAACCATCAACCGCTACGGGGGCGCATTCCTTCTCGGCTATCAGTGCCAGATTCTGCACCCACGCCTGCGCTTCGATGCTTACGGCAGCCTCAACGCCCTCAGCACCCGTTCCAGCGCCAACCAAGGCAGCCGCTACCGCTCGTCGCCCACCGACTACGCCCACTCGGGCTCGTTTGTGACTTTTGGCCTGAGCCTGGGCTTTGTGGCGAAATAGACCGGGCTATACTTCCCAGGCCGCTTGCTGGAGCACCACGCGGTAGCCGTCGGGGTCTTCAAAAGTACGGCCGTGCTCATCCCAATAGGGGTTGTAAGATTGAACGGCAGCAAACCCAGCGGCCTCCATGCGCTGCACGGCAGCCTGCCATTCGTCAGCGTCGGGCAGGTAAAAGACCAGGAGGTTGTCAAGCGTAGGCGCGCGGCCCACCTCGTGGCCGAGCTGGTGCGTGAACTCCAGGTGGTAGGGCACCTGCGGGTGGCCCAACATCACGCCATCGAAACCGTTGTGGGCCGTGAAAGCGGCCAGCTGCTGCAAGCCCAGGCCGTCGCAATAAAACCGGAGCAAGGCGGGCAGATTATCGGTAGGGCGGGCTACGCGCAGGGTGGGGTGCATTGTGGACAAGGGGTGAAGGGTTAGCTCGCAAACCTAAAGCCAGCGCGGCGAAACTACTTGGCACCAAGAATTATCTGACATACGCCCTCATGCTGAGCGCCGCCGAGGCATCTTGCGTGGGGTAGTAATTCAATCGATTGTCATCCTGAGCGCAGCGAAGGACCTTATCACGGTCGAACGAATGCTGTTCTAACCTGATAAGGTCCTTCGCTGCGCTCAGGATGACAGACATTTCGGGCGAGATGCTTCGGCAGCGCTCAGCATGAGGGCGTATTTGGAAAGGCACTAAACTTTGCTGAGTGGGAACAGTCTAGCTTTCGTTGATACTTGCATCCTTCTATCTTTCTTATGAAGCTGTTTTTATTATTCGCTTCGGCCTTGCTAATCATTGGATTGGCACATGGCCAACCCACGACGCCGCTGTACTTCCCGCCCACCACCGGCACCGCCTGGGCCACCACCGCGCCGGCCAGCCTGGGCTGGTGTCAGCCGCAGCTCGACTCGCTCATTGCCTTTGCCGGGCGCAAGGGCAGCAAGTCGCTGCTCATCTTGAAAGACGGGCGCATGGTGGTGGAACACTACTACGGCACCTACACCGCCGACTCCATACATTACTGGGCGTCGGCGGGCAAGTCGCTCACGGCCACGCTGGTCGGCTTGGCGCAGCAAGACGGCATTTTAAGCCTGAGCGACAGCACGTCCAAATACCTCGGCCGATGGACCAGCGCCACCCGCGCCCAGCAGCGCCAGCTGCGCATCCGCGACCAACTCACCATGACCACCGGGCTCGACGACACGCCGCCCGCGCCCTGCGACAACGAAAGCACTGCGCCCAGCTGCCTGCTCTACCTCGCCCCACCCGCCACCCGCTGGGCCTACCACACCGGCGCCTACCGCACCCTGCAAGACGTGCTGGTGCAAGCCAGCGGCGCCGCGAGCATCACGCAGTACACCAACCAGCGCCTGGGCAACCGCATTGGCATGACGGGGGCGTGGGCCAACGACGTTTTCTTCAGCCGGGCCCGCTCCATGGCGCGCTTTGGCTTGTTCATTCTGGCGCGCGGCAGCTGGAACGGCGCCCCCGTCCTCACCGACGCGGCCTACTTCCAGGCCATGACTACGCCCAGCCAGGCCCTCAACCGCAGCTACGGCTACTTGTGGTGGCTCAACGGGCAGTCGAGCCACCTGCTGCCCACTTCCCAATTCACTTTCCTGGGCTCCGTCGTGCCCACGGCCCCTGCCGACATGATTGCCGCCCTGGGCAAAAACGACCAGAAGATTTACGTGGTGCCCAGCCTGGGCCTGGTGGTGGTGCGCCAGGGACGGTCGGCCGGAGCCAGCCGGCTGGCAGCCTCTTCTTTCGACAACGATTTGTGGTCCAAAATCATGGCCGTGTTCTGCGTGCCCACCGCCGCCACGGCGCGCAATGATGCCGCTGAGTTTGCCGCCTTCCCCAACCCGGCTACCGAAACCCTGACCCTGCGCCAACCCGCCCAAACCACCGCTACCGTGCGCCTACTCGAAGCTCTGGGCAGGGAAGTACTGCGTCGGCAAGTGGCCGCTCCCGAAACCACGCTGCGCCTGGCTACGGTGCTTCCGGGCCTATACACGGTGCAGTGGCTGGATGCCGCCGGGCGCGTGCTGACGACCCGCAAAGTGGCCCGACAGTAGAAGTTGCACCAAAACAGTGGAGCCTTACGGGGCAATGCGTAAGTTTGCGGTCAATTTGCGGCCCGGTTTCCCGGCTCCGCTGCTGCCCTCCTGCTATTGCCGATGCTGACTGCTGTCCTGCTTTTCCTCCCTTTGGCCGCCGCGCTACTGCTGCATTTCACCAAGGGAGCCACCGCCCGTGCCTTGGCCTTGGGCGCCTCGCTTCTCGAATTTGGTCTCGCGGCCTACGCCGTCATCGCCTTCAAAACCACGGGCTCGGCCGGCTTCAACCTCAATTACAGCTGGATTCCCTCGGCCGGCATCAACTTCCACATCGGGCTCGACGGGCTGAGTTTATTGCTGGTGTTGCTCACCACATTCTTGGTGCCGCTGATATTGCTGGCCGCCTTTAAGCACGACTACGACAACCCTTCCGGCTTCTACGCCTTGGTGCTGTTCATGCAGACCGGGTTGGTGGGCGTGTTCGTATCGCTCGATGCCTTCCTGTTTTACTTCTTCTGGGAAGTCGCCCTCATCCCCATTTACTTCCTGGCGGGTTCGTGGGGCGGCGAGCGCCGCGTGGCCGTCACCCTCAAGTTCTTCTTATACACCGTAGTAGGCTCGCTGTTCATGCTGGCCGGCTTCGTGTATTTGTACCTCCAAACCGGCCCCGCCGCTGGTTCGCTGGCCGCCCACTCCTCGGAGTTGTCGGCATTCTACAACCTCAAGCTCAGCTCTTCGGAGCAGTCGTGGTTGTTCTGGCTAATCTTCGCCGCCTTCGCCGTGAAGATGCCCATCTTCCCCTTCCACACTTGGCAGCCCGATACCTACACCGAAGCCCCTGCTCCGGCCACCATGCTGCTCTCGGGCATCATGCTGAAAATGGGCATCTACGGCACCATGCGCTGGCTGCTGCCAGTGGTGCCCCTCGGCGTGAGCCAGTGGCAGAAGCCGGTCATCATCCTCTCAGTAATAGGCATTATTTACGGCGCCATCATCGCCATTCGCCAGCGCGACATGAAGCGCCTCATTGCCTATTCATCGCTGTCCCACGTGGGCCTGATGGCGGCGGGCGTGTTCTCGCTCACCCAAATAGGTCTGCAAGGTGCTGTCATTCAAATGCTGGCCCACGGCGTGAACGTGGTGGGCATGTTCTTCATCGCCGACGCCATTGAGCGCCGCACTGGCACCCGCCACATCCCCGACCTGGGGGGCCTCACCCGCCGCACGCCCATCTTGTCGGTGTGCTTTTTGGTGATGCTGCTCAGCACCGTGGCCCTGCCGCTCACGGCCGGTTTTGTGGGCGAATTCCTGCTGCTGGAAGGCGTGTTCCAATACAACGCCTGGGTAGGCGCGGTAGCAGGCCTCACAATCATCTTCTCGGCCGTGTATTTGCTGCGCATGTTCCAGCGCGTCATGCTCGGCCCCGACTTGGCTCACTCCGAAACCATCACCGACCTCACCGGCGGCGAACTCCTCATCCTCGTGCCGCTCATCGTACTGGTGTTTTGGCTAGGTCTGTTTCCGAACTCGTTTCTGAACCTGGCGGAACCGTCCATCACCAACATGCTGGCCCTGGTTGGTCGGTAGTTTTTTGCGGATGCAGGGATAACTCCTGTCATCCTGAACGCAGCGTAGCGGAGTGAAGGACCTTATCACGCCAGCGCAAATTTGAGTAACAACTTAACGAAGCGGCCCTGACAAGGTCCTTCGCAAGCTCAGGATGACAGACAATTTTCGCTCGTCGTCCTGCCTTACATAAGCCCATGACCTCCATCATTCTTCTCTCCGTCTTCGGCATCCTTAACCTGTTCCTGGGCTTCATGCGCTCGAACAAGGTGCTGCTGCCCGGCGCCATGCTCCTGTTGCTGGTCGTGTTTGGGGCCAATTTTGCCGACTGGAACGTCGTCCACGCGCCGTACTTCAACAACATGCTGGTGGTCGACAACTACACGGTGGCCTTCACGGGCATCGTGCTGCTCACTACCATTGTGCTGCTGCCCTTCTCGCGCAGCTATGTGCTCGACGGCGACGCCAACCTAGCTGAATACTACGCCCTCCTGCTCTTCTCGCTGGTGGGCGCCATCATGATGGTTGGCTACGACCACCTGCTGATGCTTTTCGTGGGCATTGAAATCCTGAGCATTAGCATGTACGTGCTGGCTGGCTCGCGCAAGCGCGACTCGCGTAGCAACGAAGCCGCCCTGAAATACTTCCTCATGGGCTCCTTTGCCACCGGCATTCTGCTGTTCGGCATCGCGCTGCTCTACGGCGCCACCGGCACGTTTGCTCTTTCGCAACTCGCTACCGCCGTGGCCGCGCCCGCCAACGCCAGCTTGCAGCCCATGCTCTACATCGGCATCCTGCTGATGATTGTGGGCATCGGCTTCAAGGTGTCGGCCGCGCCGTTCCACTTCTGGACGCCCGACGTGTACGAGGGCACGCCCACCTTCTTCACCGCCTTCATGAGCACCGTGGTGAAGACGGCTGGTTTCGCCGCCTTCCTCAAGCTGCTGGCCGTGGCGCTGCCCGCTGCCCAGGGCTTCTGGCTGCCCACCATTCAGGCCATGTGCGCTCTCACGCTGCTGCTCGGCAACGTAGGCGCCGCCGCCCAAACCAGCACCAAGCGCATGCTGGCCTATTCCAGCGTGAGCCACGCGGGCTACCTGCTCATTGGCCTCGTGGCCAGCAAGGGCGTGCTCACCGGCGATGCTTCGAGCGCCATTTTCTTCTACTCGCTGGCTTATTCCATCGCCACCGTCGCCGCCTTTGGCGTGTTGAAACTGGTAGCAGACCACCGCCAGGCCGACGGCTACGCGGCCCTCAACGGCTTGGGCAAAACCAACCCGCTGCTGGCTTTCACCATGACGGTGGCCATGCTGTCGCTGGCCGGCATCCCGCTCACGGGCGGCTTCTTCGGCAAGTTTTTCCTGCTGGCCGCGGCGGCCGACCAAGGCTACATTGGCCTCGTGGTATTTGCCGTGGTGATGAGCATGGTCGGGCTGTACTACTACCTGCGCCCCCTGATTGCCATGTACATGCAGCCCGTGCCCGAAGGCGCCACGCCAGTTCCAGCCGACGGCATTCAGTCGGCCACCTTGGCCTTGCTGGCGTTGCTAACCATCATCCTGGGCGTGGTGCCAGGTTTCCTGAGCGGTATTTTGTAGCTTGTCGCACCGTGAACTGAAAAGGCCTCTTCGGAGGCCTTTTTGCTTTGTATCCCATCTGCATTTATGCGTACCTCTGACCAGAAATCGTACTTGCTTCCGCAGCAATGGGCCCTCTGCACCATGCTACTGATAAGTAGCTGCGCCGCCAAGCCGCCGCGCGAAACGGGCACTTTCCGAGCCTCGGAGCTAATCGAGCTGCAGAAACTCGACCCCACCATTCGCCTCGATATTCGCTACGCTACCAGCAACAACTTCGCGAAGCAGGCGGTGTACTCCGAAGCCAGGGCCTTTTTGCAACGCCCCGCGGCCGAAGCACTTGTCCAGGTCAACCAGGAATTGAAGCTTCTTGGCTATCAGCTGCTCGTTTTTGATGGCTACCGGCCCTGGAGCGTGACCAAACTGTTCTGGGACATCACGCCCAGAAAGGACAAGAAATTTGTGGCCAACCCCAAGAAGGGCTCCCGGCACAACCGCGGCTGCGCCGTGGACTTGAGCTTGTGGGACACGGCCGCCGGCAAGGAAGTGAGCATGACCGGCGAATACGACGAAATGAGCCCTCGCTCCTACGTGGCTTACACAGGCGGCACGCCCGAGCAGCGCAAGCTGCGGGACTTGCTCCGCAGCAAAATGGAACGCCACGGCTTCACCGTGCTGGAAGCCGAGTGGTGGCACTTTGACTACAAAGATTGGAGGGCCTACTCCATCCAAAATATCCCGTTTGAGAAATTGTAGCGTGGTCGTACCCGGAGGGACTCTGCGAGTCCCTCCGGGTACGAC
>NZ_DASVSI010000179.1:0-2018 GCF_036388155.1 Hymenobacter sp.
GATAGGAGCCCCAGAATAAACAACCCAAGTCCAAGTTCTTTCATGATAATAAATAGTGATGTAGTGACTCTATGAAATAGTGGGCCCATGAAGTTGGTATTCCGGTGAAGGAACTTCAGCAGAATGCAACCTCACGGGCTCACCAATATCTTTCGGTTACTGCTTTACAGCTATGCAGGAAATTTCCACTTGCACGTCCTTCGGCAAACGACTTACTTCCACGGTTTCGCGTGCCGGGGCGTAATCGGTGGAGAAATAACTGCCGTATATTTCGTTGATGAGGTTGAAGTTGCCGAGGTCTTTCACGAAGATGCTGCACTTCACCACGTCGGTCAGGGTCAGGCCGGCGGCGGCCAGCACGGCGGTCAGATTCTTCAGCACCTGGTGGGTCTGGGCCGCTACGTCGCCGGCTACCAGCTGCCCCGCCGCATCCAGCGGGATCTGGCCCGATACGTACACGGTGTTGCCCGCCTTCACGGCTTGCGAGTAGGGGCCAATGGGCGCCGGAGCCTGGTCGGTCAGAATAATCTGGTGGGGCATAATGCGGGGAAGAGATTAGTGGAATCAGGCCTCAAAGTAACAACATAAAACCGCGCTACTTCCGCGGCGCGGGCCGCTTCCAATCTACCCAAATAGCCTGCTTGCCGAAGTACTGTGCCATCACCTGATTGCCCCATAAGCCGGGACTAGGGCCAATATCAAACAGGACTTACGCAAAGGTGCTACTTTGAGGTAAACGCATGAGCGATGCTGACCCAAGCGAAGTACATTGATTATTTGCTCAGTACGCCCCGCAACTACACGTGCCCGCACTTGGCGGCGCATCTGCCGGGCGTGAGCCCCGACGAGGGGACTCGATTTTTGCGCAACAGCGCCTTTTCCGCCAACCCGTTGCGTGCGCTGGTCCTGCCCTTGCTGCACGATTCGCCGGAGGCTTTTTTGCTGGTCGACGACAGCGTCCAGGACAAGGGCTACAGCCGCTTCATCGAAGTGGCCAAGCGGCAGTACTCCGGCGCCGTGCACGGCCCGGTCACGGGCATCGGCTTGGTCAACCGGGTGCAGAGCAGCGGCGAAAGCGGCGACTTTTTGCCCCTGGATTTCCGCCGCTACGCCCCGGAGGCCGACGGGCTGCCCAAGAACGAGCACTTCCAAGCCATGTTTGCGCAGGTCGTGGCCGAGGACAAGCGGCTGGCGCGCACGGTCTTATTCGACTCCTGGTACGCGGCCAGCGCGAATGTGAAGCAGATTCACCGGGCCGGTTGGACGTTTTTCACCCCCCTGAAAAGCAACCGCTTGGTGAGCCTGAGCAAAGAGCGCGGCGACCAGGGCCTGGACACGCTCGAACCGCCAGCCAGCGGCTGGAGCCGGGGCGTGGAAGTGCGGCTGCAACAAGTGCCTTTTGCGGTAAAACGCTTCAAGCTGGTTGCCACAAGCTGGTTGCCACAAGCTGGTTGCCCCGGAGGGCAGCATTGAAGGGGTCGTTACCAACCACTTGGCCGCCCACCTGCGCCGCGAAATGGTCATTGAAGCCGTGCCGGTGCGCGGGCAGGTGGAGGAATTCCACCGCAGCGTCAAGCAGCTCACCGGCTCCGAAAAATGCCCGTGCCGCAAGGCCAGCGCCCAGCGCCACCACCTCACGTGCTGCTACCTGGCCTGGGTGTCGCTGCGCCAGCACGCCCCTGCCATCGGCCAAACCATTTACCAAGCCCATCAACAGCCCTGGTCGGCGTTGCTGCGCCAACAGCTCCAAAATCCCCCTTTCCCTAGAGTACTACCCCTCCCTGCGTAAGCCCTATCAAAGTAAGCCAACGTGGCCGGCATAACCGGCAGCGGGGGCACCGTTACCGAGTCGGCGACAGTAGTTCGGAGCAGGTCGTAGCGGCTCCGCTCGGCGGCGTCGAAGCGGCGGGCATCGCCACTTAGCCAGTCGTGGTAGGCCTGGCCTACAGTGCTGTAGCTGCGGCCAATGGCTTCGCCCCGCAGTCGGCCATTGCCATCGGAGAGCAGCGCCAAGCCCA